>CALDMJ010000069.1 GCA_937914725.1 uncultured Clostridia bacterium
CCGTTTCTTTTCGCGGGTTGCTCGGGCGACGCGAATGTCAAGGGCACGGTATGGTATCAAGGCACTGATACGCCGACGGTTACGCAGGGCGTCAATGGCGACTTTTATATTGATACGGACGATTATTTATTGTATCAAAAGGTTGACGGCACGTGGACTATTGTTATGCGCGACTTTGGCAAAAAGGGTGCGGACGGTAGCAACGGGCAAAACGGTCAGGCTGGGCAGCAGGGCGCTGCGGGCAATGGTATAGCGTCTATTCTAAAGACTGGCACTGACGGCAATGTGGATACCTACACAATCACGTTCACGGACGCTAGCATTGCGCCAGTGACATTTACTGTCACAAACGGAACAAATGGCGCGACGGGCGCAACGGGTGCTAAGGGCAACGGCATTGTAAATGTTGCGATTGATTCGACAAAATCCGATGCGACAAAGACTACATATGTTATCACTTTTGACGAGGGGCAACCTTTTGAGTTTGAGGTCAAAAACGGCACTAATGGGCAAAATGGTCAAAACGGCGCGGACGGCGTTGGTATTGTGAGCGTTGTCAAGACTTCAAGCACGGGGCTTATCGACGTATACACAATCACATACACAAACAACACGACGTCGACTTTCACGGTTGTCAATGGTAAGGACGGCGTGGGTATTAGCGATGTCGACATTTCCTTTGAATATGACAACGACGGCAACGAGTTTGTCAAGATTACAATCAAGTACGACGACGAGAGCAAGGCGGACAAAAATTTGACTGTTCCAGTGCCAGCGCGCGTTGAGCATATTCAACTTGAAAAGACAAGTTATGCAATGAGCGCGGACGGCAATGTTCAAATGCTGCTTGGGGTTCGTTATCAAAACGACACTTATAAGGCAATTCCAGTAACCAAAGATATGATTGTTTACGGAGATGTCGATTTCACAACGGTTGGAAGTTATGATGTGGAAATTAAGTATCAAGGCAAAACGACAAATGAGAAAATAACTGTTTATGACCCTGAAAATGTGGGTGCGACAAGCATTTCGGCAAGCAACAGCCATATAATTATGCTAGTGGGCAGTGATGGAAATCTTATCAAGGACTACTCCAACATATCAATGGATGTCGAATATGAATTGGGCGACCGCGAGACTAAAAAACTAAGCGACGCTGAGTTTACAGTAGATACTTCAGCATTTAGGCAAGCAGGCGAGCCGTTTGAATTGAATATTAGCGGGTTCAATGACCTCACTACATCTATAAATGTTTATCCAGCAACTGATTTGAGCACGCTCAATTTGGAGCAATCTTATTTTACTGGAACAAATACGTTCTATTTGGAAAAAGATTCAACATTTGACAACTTCTTTGGGGAAGATGATGTAATTGTTTCGCAATATAATATCAACGACACTCAGTTTACTTATGTTAGAAACGCAACAGTAGACGATTTTGAGAGTACACTAGATACAAGAGTCGAAACACGAACACAATTGGCATTAAATTTAAAAAACAATAATACAAGTGGCAATTATATCACATTTGTTGTCTATGACCCAGCAACAACGACGCTTGATTACGCGTATGTTATGTCTAGTGACGTAATTATCGGCACAAGTGCAGATAGGGTTATGACTTCATTCAATTATAAAATGGCAAATAAAGACACATTTGACAGAAAGCCATTTTTGAATGAACTAACGATTGTTGACGGCGCGACAAGTTGGGATGAAGTTTTGAACACTGCTGGCAACTACAACTTGACGGTTAAATATAGAGGCGAACAAGCGGAATTAAAAATAACAGTTTGCGACCCCAATGTTTGCAATATTCAAAGCATTTATTTGCAAGGCAGTCAACAATATAATTTCACAATAGGCGCTGACCTAGAGACGTGGTTGCAAGATAACATTGTCGGGCAAAATTTGTATGTTTCATTTTATAATAAAGTTGACGGACAATATAACCAAAATGTCCAAGTTACGCGCGATATGATTGACACTAACGCTGCCGATTTTGAGAATGCAGGCGAAACAACCTTTAAAATCACATACACGCTTGAGGGGCAAGAAGTCGGCAAGAGCGTCGAATGCTATGTTACGGTTTTGCGTGATATGACTAGCGCAACACTTCAAAAATCATACATTGTTGGCAAAAATTTTGCTAGTTTAAATGACTTTGATAGAATTGATGTTTATAATAACGGCATTGCGCAATTTGTTTCAGTTGACAGTGCTGGCAAAGAAACAGTCGAACAATATGAGTATGAAATGGAAGGGGCAACGCTGCTAAAGTACAAAATGCCTGAACTAAATGCGTTTGTATATTTGCAAATAACAAACCCAGAAGCAGAAAACCCAACAATCGACACGTATGTTCCAAGTGATACATATGAAAAAACATATTCACTACCTTTCACAGTTGGTGGTGAAACGGCAACAATGATTTTAAAAACGGTGGCGGATAGTGGCGAAACTTTTGCAGTTGTTGGAATGGAGTATGAAGCCGATGACGGAAGCATACAGTTTATGCACGCCGCTACAGTCAAATGCACATATGCGGATGAATCCCACATCATTTTTGGCGGTACAACGTACACAATCACTGCTGACAAAACTGCGGCAACAGATGGAATTTTGCAAGCGAAATAATTTGTTATTGCGGTATTTAGATGATTTAGCAGGGAAATTGTCTAAATAAAAAAAAATAGTATTATAAAATGTTTGCACAATATTTTGAGTAAAAAACTATAACTTAGGTTTGTAGAAAAATAAATATCAATATTAGTAAAACAATATTAAAAACAATGTTCACAAATGGACATTGTTTTTTGCA
>CALDMJ010000070.1 GCA_937914725.1 uncultured Clostridia bacterium
GCTTGAGGCTGCAACAGGCATTGATTTGATTATTGATGACACGCCTGAAACGATCGTACTTTCAAGCTTTGACCCATTGAGACGTGAAGTTGCTAAAAGAACAATTGAAAAATTGATGATGGATGGTAGAATTCACCCAGCAAGAATAGAGGAAATGGTTGAAAAGGTTCGCAAGGACTTGGAAAATGAAATGAGGCAAATTGGCGAAGACGCTTCCTATGAAGCAAATGTTCACGGGCTACATCCAGCGCTCACTATATTGCTTGGTAGATTGAAGTTTAGAACGAGTTATAGCCAAAACGTCTTGCTACACTCAATAGAGGTTTCTCACTTGGCTGCTATGATGGCTGCCGAACTTGGTGTGGATGTTGAAACCGCAAAGCGTGGTGGACTGCTCCACGATATTGGTAAAGCAATTGACCACGAGGTTGAGGGAACGCATACAGAATTAGGTGTTCAACTCGCACGAAAATACAAGGAAAACGAAGCCGTAATTCATTGTATTGAAGCGCACCATGGTGACGTGCCATTTCAATCAATTGAGGCAATACTAGTTCAAGTTGCAGACGCCATTTCAAGTTCGCGCCCAGGTGCAAGACGTGAAAGCCTTGAAAGTTATATCAAACGAGTTGAAAAGCTAGAAGAAATTTCTAGTTCGTTTGCGGGTGTTGATAAAGCTTATGCTATTCAAGCAGGACGTGAGGTCAGAGTTATAGTAAAACCTGAAGAAGTTACGGATGATGAAGCAATGTTTCTTTCACAAGATATTGCTAAGAAAATTGAAGAAGAAGTTGACTACCCCGGTCAAATTAAAGTCAATGTCATTAGAGAATCGCGTTGCGTAAATTATGCAAAATAACAAAAAGCCACACTATTATTTTTAATAAGTGTGGTTTTTCTTGTTATACAAATACGAATTAAATATTGTAGCACTCTAGCCTTGAGAACACCCCAGTAAACTAACATAAGCAATTAATAGGGTGTCGTATTCTTTAATACTTCGCCGCGCGCAAGTTCATCACAAATATTGTTGTATTTATCGTCAGCGTGACCCTTTACCTTGTGCCAAACGATTTCGTGGTAGTTGTTGTATGCAATCAATTTTTGCCATAAATCTTTGTTTAATACGGCTTTTTTGTTAGAATTTCGCCAATTGTTTCTTTGCCAGTTGGAAACCCAATCACTTGTAAAAGCATTATAAATGTATGCTGAGTCAGTATAAATATGCACTCTGCAGCGTTCTTTTAATAAGTTTAAAGCGGATAAAACTGCTTGTAATTCCATCCTATTGTTTGTAGTTTCGGGTACATATCCTGAAATCCTTTTTTCAATGCCTTTATATAATAAGACCGCTCCCCAGCCACCGGGTCCGGGGTTATATGAGCACGCGCCATCTGTGTAAATAGTTAATTCTTTCATAAACATATTATATCAAACTAATAGTCTAAAAACAATTAGTTTTTTGCGTTTTAACAAAATTTATAAAGTTTTTATAAAATATTTTTTCAATATCTTTTTCTTTGTAACCTGCACATTTAAAACATTTGTACAAGTTATGAAAATCGTGATAATTGTTTAATTTATTTGGCAGATTAGTTGTTCCGTAGAAATCGCTACCGAACCCAATATATTCGCAACCAAATGCTTGAACAATGGCGTCTACGATGTAAAATATTTCGCTATAATTTGTTCGCTTTTTATTAGAATAAAACTCTTGCACAAATGTGATACCTAAAAATCCTTTCGTTTCAAAAATTGCTTTGGCTTGTTCAATGTCGATGTTACGTCTATGTTCCTTAAAAATAGATACGCAAGTGTGTGAGTTGAAAATGGGTTGTTTTGCAAATCTCGCCACATCCCAAAATGAACGTCTATTTAAATGTGCTGTGTCTATACAAATATTATTTTCGTTTAGTAGTTTGATAATATTTTGCCCCTTTTTTGTTAGTCCCGAAAAGCCAAACGCGCCACCAGCGAATTTATTGTCATAATTCCAAGTTAGTGAACACGAAAAGGGGGCAAAGGCAATCAGCGGCTGAATCTTTTTCACAAAACCTATGTTTTCAAATGAAAAAACGCTGTTGTTTTTTAAATAAGAAAATTTCTCAATGCGTGATTTTAATTGTTTTGCACGAACAAAATTTAAAGGTTTGTCGTCGTTAGAAAAAAGAATAGCGTTGCACAAAGCAACATTATTCTTTTCAAACTCTTCATTAAGTTTAGTTAAATCACAACATTTATTAGTCAAGAAATCATTGTGAGCATCACTTATTGCACAGCATTGCATTATTCTATATCCCTCTTACTGAAAATAATATATGTTGCTGCTAAGATTATTGCTACAAAGCCTCCTACTATTCCAAGTGATAGGTAGAAGTTGCTGTCAGGTTGAATAGGACACGAGAAGTCAAGCCCGAGAATGCTGCCATTTGTTGATACATATTCGCCGCCGAGGTATCTAAATAGGTCTACATTTGCAAATGGCAAGTATCCGTAAACAACACTACCGCCAAAGAGGTTTCCGAACAATGCGACAAAAATGTAAATCATAACAGAGATAATTACCGCTGCAACATTGCTCTTGAACGCAGTTGAAATGAATACAGCAAGAATTGTATATACAATTATTCTAACAAGTAGTAGGGCAAGGAAGATAAAAAATAGGCCAGTTGCCGAAATTGTGCTTGCACTTTCAGCGTTAAAAATCATTAGTATAGGAGCACTGTCAAGCCCATACATACGTGCGCCAATGATAAATGTTGTTATTGTTCCTATCAATAGAAATATTACACCCATCAAGAATGTCCCCATTAGCTTTCCAGTTATTATTTTTGAGCGTCGGTACGGACGAATAGCGAGCATTTTCATTGTTCCGCCCGTGACTTCGCCTGAAATCATCCCCGAACCTATCACTACGCAGAAAATTACTATTATAAAGCTTAAAAACTCTAGCGCATAATACATAAAGTCAAATGCGTTCGTTTTATAATTGGAATCAGTATTTGATTGAAAAACATTTGCATATTGATATGAATATGTTTCGTTTGTGAAATAGTAAATGTTTCTAGTCAAATCTTCATTTGTTTTGTATTTATTAAATTTAGCTAGTTCAGTGTAACTCAAGTTAGACAAATTTGCAGTGTTTTTGCTACCTACTATTTCTAGCAAAAGTTTATCGTCAATAATGGTTGTTGCTTGGTTTATTAGCAACTTATAATTGTCGCACAACGTTTTGATTTCTTCAATCGTTTTCTCATTCAAATTAATACTAGTGTCAGTAAGCGCACTCGCATAAATGGAATTAATTTCATTTTCAATTGCAATTTTTCTAGTGTTAGCAACTTCATAATAATCACTTTTTAGCACTGAAATAGTTTTTTCATCGATTTGCACATCTTCAATTTTTGAAAACAAATTTGCCAAATTTGAAATAAATTTGTGGTCATCAATTGTATCAATGATATGTAAATGATGTTCCTTGTCTTGTTCATCGCCGTTGATTGAAATTGTTAGTAAAAGGTCGTTCAATGTGTTCAAAGTTGTTTCATTGTTATTTTTTGTAATGAACATTTGCAAAAAACTATTGTTGATTGTCTTATACTTTTTATTCAAATCATTAATTTGATTGACAAGCTGATTTTTCACTACAATGACGCTATCCATCGCACCAGTATTAGAAAGGGCAGTTTTTCTTTGATAATCATCGTATGTGATACTTATGGTACTAATTGCATCAGTCAGGTCTTTTTTGTTTATGAAAGTAGTTCCATTTTGTGAATAAAAATCTAACATAGTTAGCACATTTGCAAGTTCATCATCGTATACTTTTTTATGTTGGTTGCTATCAAAATTGCTATACACTTCTACAACGGTTTTGCCGTCAACATTCGCAAAATTAGCGGAATCAGCTCGTGGGGAAGGGTCAAACATAAGCGCTGCAACGACAATTGCAAGAACAAAGAAGCCTGTCATCACAAATATTGCAGGGCGCACAAAGATTTTGTCCAATTCGCCACGTGTTATTTTCCAAAATGAATTCATAGGTTATCTCCAAATTTGTTATCATTATTTACGATATCTAGGAACATTTGCTCCAAAGATTGTGTAACTGTATTAATTCCGAAAATAGGGATGTTTTTTGAAATCAAGAACTGCGTAATCTGTGGGATTTTACTCTCTTCGACATCGCAAATGACATTAGAGCCCGCAAGCTCGACGTTGAAACCAAATTTGTTCATCAGCAATTTTCCCGCAAAATTTGGATAGTTTACTTTGATTGCAATTTTCTTTTTAGCAGTTCGTGCAACTTGCCCAATTGAGCGAATTTGTTTTAGTTGACCATTATCAATTATTGCAACAGTATTGCATAGCAACTCCATTTCCGATAAAATATGACTTGAAACAAGAATTGATATTTTGTTAGATTTGGCAATTTTCTTTAAAAAGTGCCGCATTTCCAGAATTCCGTTTGGGTCAAGTCCGTTGGTTGGCTCGTCCAAAATCAGAATTTTAGGATTGTGCAATAGTGCTTGAGCAATGCCGATGCGTTGACGCATACCAAGGGAGTAGCTTTTGACCTTGTCGTTGATGCGGTCTTTCAGTCCAACAAGTTCAATGACTTCATCAATGCGCTGTTTTGAGATGCCCTTGTAGAGATTTGCATAATATTTCAGGTTTTGCTTTCCCGACATATAAGAGTATAAAGTGGGCGTTTCTATAATTGCGCCTACATTCATAATGGCTTTTTCAAAATTGCTTTTTACTGAGTAGCCACAAATGGTGATATCTCCTGATGTAATTTTTGCAAGCCCTGTAATCATCTT
Organism: uncultured Clostridia bacterium; assembly: GCA_937914725.1. Lineage (GTDB taxonomy): Bacteria > Bacillota > Clostridia > Christensenellales > UBA1242 > CAKVOD01. The sequence continues at coordinate 4,824 of CALDMJ010000070.1, forward strand.
AATGATTGTAGTTTTACCTGCGCCATTAGGCCCCAGTAATCCAAAAATTTCGCCCTCATAAACATCGAAACTTACATTATCCACAGCTGTGCGTTGCTTGTATTTTTTAGTTAGATTTGAAACTGTCAAAACTTTATTAGCCAAGAAAAAATCCTCCATTTTTCCAATTATACCATATTATTAAAAATTAGTAAAGAATTTACTTGTTTTTTGTTTTAATATTCCAAAAAATGTTGTATAATATACTTTAGAGAAACGATAAAATGAAAACATTAACAAAAAATGATTTTAAAGAATTGTCTATAATTTTATTTGCTATTTTGTCAATTGTTTTTGGAGTATTAGCGCTTGCAATTGACTGGAATATGAGTTGGTGGGTTTGCTGGAGCGCTTTTGCCGTATTTGCAATTCTATCAAATGCAATGCTTTTGTGTTATTATAAAAAATGGATGAAAGCTTTTAAAATATGCTTTGTATCACTTGTTTGTTGCGTAATCTTTGCAATAGGGTACGCTGTTTGTTTTTATAATGGATGGTTGAAGTATTTTGAAAGCTATCAAGCGATAAAAGACCTGATTTTATCTGCTGGGATTTGGGGATTAGTTGTATTTTTCCTTATTCAATTTGCGCAAGTTATAGTTGCGCCTATTCCAGCTATGGCAACTATTCTTGCGGGAGTCGCAATTTATGGACCATTGGTAGCGTCATTAATAAGCACTGTGGCTATTCTTGTTGGAAGTTACGTTGCCTTTTTTCTAGGTCGTGTGTTTGGAAGGAAAATTGTTGTTTGGATTGCTGGCGAAGCTCAAACACAAAAATATAGTGACATTCTAAATAAAAAGGGAAGATACCTTTTGATTTTAATGTTTATTTTTCCCGTATTTCCCGACGACTTGTTGTGTTTGATTGCAGGTATCACCTCAATGACATTTAGGTTCTTCTTCTTTGCTACGTTATTTGCACGACCGCTCGGAATTTTTGTCACTGCATACATTGGAAGCGGTCACTTGATTCCATATAGTGGATGGGGTTTATATGTTTGGCCGTTGCTAATTATTCTTCTAGTTGTTGCTTTTGTAATTTGTTGGAAATACCAAGACCAAATTGAGAAAATGTTTATGCAAAAATTTATAGGTTGGCACAACAGCATCAGCAACATTAAATTGAAAAAAATGACTAAAAAATTTCTAAGGGAAACAAATAATAAGGGTGTTTGCAAGAGTAATTTACAACTCAAACATAATCGTATTAACAAATCAAACAATTTATTGAAGTTCAATATAAAATCACAAAAAAAAGAAACTAAACAGAAGAAGCTAGAGGGAGAGAAACAAAAAATATAGACAAAAAGATTGTAGACGCTTCCTACAATCTTTTTTGTTTAGATTTCTTCTCTAAATAATTTAACTTTGAACATTGCTGCTTTGACAAAATAATCAAAAATTATCATCAAAGATGAGGCAATAGGTATAACCATATACGGTGAATATTTTGAAAAATTATTTGTATTCATACCATTTATGATGTTTATTGCGAGTGTCAAAAGGATTATGGATATTACAATAATTGAGCGTGGTATCCACTCTTTTTTGATATTGCATACGGGAATGCCGATTCTGTCGTTTTTTATTAAAAATACTGCACATACGATAGGGTAAAGAATTGATGTAGCAAAGATTACTAGCACCATTATTGCTAAATGGTTTAATGTTTCGGGCGTTTTATACACAAAAAATAGTGTTAACAAAAGGGCAGTGAGGACACCGAATGTAATTATAGAGGTAAGTAAATTTGTTCTATTGGCGTGTACGTTATTTGATTTTACACGTGATTTACAACTGCTATTATAAACGGCTATCTCTATTCCGTTTTCTTCACAATCTAAGACGAACTCATCAAGTGTTTTGACGGACTGCTCGTGTCCGTTGATATTTTCGTTTTTGCCAAAATCATTGCTAAAGAATATATCAATCTTCTTGTGTTGTGGACGCTCGATTTCTTTAAGTGTGTCCTTGTTATATTTGGGTGGGGAAGAGAAAAAATCGTATTCGGAGTTAGA
>CALDMJ010000071.1 GCA_937914725.1 uncultured Clostridia bacterium
GTATTGCGTTTACTTCCCACGATAAGCATAAACAACTGGGGGGAACTGTCATAAAAATTAAATCTCCTTACTTTATTTTATTACTACAATATGTATTATATCATAAATTTTTTATTTTGTAAAGGCAATTGGGCAGTTCTTACAAAGCGGGAAATGCTCTGTTAATTTTCACAGTAGATTCTATATTGAAATTTAAAATTGAGTTTGCTTAGATGTTATTGAGCATACAAAAAAATACATAGTAAATTAACTATGTACTCTTTTGATTATAGTGCCACCAACCCAACTTGCAACAGCGCTAATAAAGAACGTATAACCAACCAACTATGTACTATAATTATACAGCGCCACTCACAAAACCTGCAGCGGCGGGGCTATCTCACAAAAAAAGGTACACAGTAGATTAACTATGTACCCAACTTGTTCAATATCACCGACCAAACCTGCAGCGGCGGGGCTATCCCCGCTAGAGCCATTTGGGGGAAGTGACGAGAATGGTTTGCGACAAGCGCAAACTCTCCTGCACATCAATGACGCGCTGATTGCTTGACCCACGGAACTTGAGTGTGTAATCGCGCAAGCCCTCAATAAATTCGCCGTCAATCAAAATATCGGCATAACTTAACAATTCTTTCACGCCCAACATATCACTAGAATACAAATCCTCAAACGTATATCCCGTGTAAATTGCTAAATGCAACCCCCGCTCTTTTATCATCTTGGCTAGTGGAGCAAGTGCCGCCGCCTGACACATAGGTTCACCGCCCGAAAATGTCACACCGTCTAAAAGCGGATTGGAATCAATTTGTTCTATTATTTCAGTGGGCGTCATCAGTGTTTTTTCAACAAACGGCTGAGTATCCGCGTTATGGCAGCCCTTGCACTTGCGCGGGCAGCCCTGAACAAACAATACATATCGAAGTCCGACGCCGTCTACGATTGAATCATTAACTACCCCTGCTACATTAATCAATTTTTCCATATTAATACCGTCTTATTTTAGCCCGTGTTTGACTCTGTCGTGTTCCTCAGCACGCTTTGCGTTATTAAAGCGGTCAAGTGTGCCGACAAGATAGCCTGTGATACGTCTAATTCTTTCGAACTTGACACCATTGTCACCATCTTTGCG
>CALDMJ010000072.1 GCA_937914725.1 uncultured Clostridia bacterium
CGGAGACAACCACCATACGTGTTAAATTTGTGTCATTACCTCCCCTGAAACTGATGCAATCGCGTTTGCTTTTCTCCTTTTGTATAGACTAGATAAAAAGATATCATTTTACATCTATATCCTATGTATTGTTATTTACAATTAGCAAACGCGCGGGCTGGGTGCCCCGTTAACACGCCCACCATACACCCTGTTGGGTGGAAATCTTGCAAGATTGACAATGTGCCGTATCGATTAAGACAAACAAAAAAATAAAATATGAGGTGAAAAATGGCAACTAAAAGAGATTTACAAAATGCTGTCGATTTTTATAATGAACGGTATTGCAAAAAATCGAAAAATATGCTTGTGATAAGTCAGGCTTACGGAGGGTATTCTGTTGTATTAACTGGTAAGAGAAATCGTAAAACACACCGTCCGTTGGTGGGGTCATTGGGTACCGCTGTAGCAAATGTTGGAAATGCTTATCACGATACAGCGACTAATACTTTAAATCGACTGTATAAAGAAGATTCCCGCGGTTATCTAAAATCGTCAATTGAATTTTATGATAGACGTAGACATTAATTTAAGACAAACAAAAACAAATTAAGAGGTGAAGAAAAGAAAAATGTCAGTAACAGTACGTAATAGTAGAGGCAACGATGTTGTACTACTAAACCCTAGCGAACGTGCGCTAAAATACTCGATTGAGATGAAGCACAAAAAAGCACTAACAAATACTGGTATACGCAAGATGGATAAAGACGGTAAACAAATAAGATTGACCGATGAACAACTTGCGTATCGTGCCGGGTATTTAGCACACCAAAAAGACAGTAACAAAGCGTTTATGTCTAAGCATCCTACCTACAAGCGCAAGGCTAATAGGCATTAATTTATGGCAAAAAACAAAAAAAAATTTCCAAAGCAATTTCCGTTTTGGGCGCGGTTAAAGATAAACAAAAAAAGAACAACACTTGTAATAGATGAAGAATGCACTATTAACAAAAAAACTAATAAGTTGGAAGATATGTTCGTGCACAGAGAAGCTACACATACATACAAAAAAGATTTTGAAAGGATATTTCCTAACCCTGATAAAAGCGACCCTAACCCAATGTATTTGAAGCGTCCTCGCAGGCATCCAAAGCGTATGTTTGAACCACATAACAAAAGTTTAAATATGCCAAAATCATTAGCCGACCGTTATAATAAAAACAAACGGAAATGAAAAAGAGTTATCGTTCGGCCTTTCGCCTTGCCCGCTTACTAAGTGGGTCACGATAACTCTATGAATTAATTATACACTAAAAAACAAATATTGTCAAGAGTTTGACAACAAAAAAAGGAAGGAAAAAATGAACACACAAATTAACACGTTAAACGAACAAATCAGACAACGCAGAACAAAGAAGTATGCGCTTGAGATGTTAGGACTCACAAAATCTACAACGGGGGTAATTGTAAATGCAAATTAAAGACGGAAAGCTTATTTTAAGCGCGGGCGAAAAACTGTTCCCCGCAAAATATCTAGGACACGAAACAGTCAAAGGCAACCGCAAGTCGGACAATACGCCGTATAACTATACAAAGCACCGATTTGACTTAATCTTGACACGTGCCGACGGCACGACATACACAAAGTTTTGTGAATGCCTGCTTGACCCTAACGAAAAAATTAAGCTTGAACCATATTCGAATGTATATGTCGTATTCTCGATTATGAACAACCCGTTGAAAGCACCTACAGCAATATACTTTGTGCCACGTCACGAAGAGCCGAAAGCGCCAGAAGTGCCAGAAGGTGGCGTTGTAGAACCTGCCCCTGCAGAAGAACTGCCCCCAATGCCAAATACTGAGGGTATGACTCCCGTAGATGACGGAAACTTACCCTTCTAAAACTAAGGTACACAGCAAAACCGCAACGCAACTAGTATGTCAGCGTCAGCCGCCTGATGGGTATGGGGGCGCGCCCCCATTGTTGCAAAACAACGCGTAGCACAAACATAGAAAGCGCCACTCCCCAAACGACGTAACTATGAGTGTAAGCACAACCCCCACCGCCCTAACTAGCCGAAAAGCGCGGTAAAGCCTCCCGCCGTAGTCCAAACAAAGGACGTCTACAACGGCAACTGCCGTGTACCTCTTTCCCCTTTCCCTACTCATCCCATTAAATTAATAAAGGAAATACAAATGGAAAGACAAAAAAAACATCAACGTAGATTGTTATTGTTTATTTGCATAGCACTATTTGTATTTGCAAACGTACTATTCAGTACTACATTACAATTTACACTCGGCGCCGAAAAAACGACCTACACAACAGTTATAGAAGATTTGAGCGCCGATTCAACATTCAAACTTACCGATTACCCCGAAGATTATACCGACTATTCAGTCAATGTAATACAAGTAGCAGAAAGCACGGACAAAGAACTCTTTATCTATGTGTACATCCCTACCCCGGGTATAGAGGTAACAACACTTAATATGGCAACTTCAAAAGATGTCACAAGTGTAAAAAACTACAAACTTAAACTATTAAGTAAATCAACAACCCTATACAAGTATGTCGTAACTAATTTTAGTTTACGACCAACCGACACCCGCTATTATAACATTGTGTCAATCTTTAGATTGCCCAACCGCCTAATAGACAAAGACCCCGACAACGGTAATACTATTAATGAAGTTGCGCACGAAGTTGCCCAACTTTGGACATTTACAGGTTCTGGAGCGTCTACCGAAGTCACGCGTGTTGACACCGAAACAATAACAATCACGGACAAGTATGTTGGCTTTGTTAGGTATCCACAATCTGGTGCGTTGTCCACAGGTGCTGTTTATGCTTTTGGTAATATAGACCCCGGTTTTGATAGTCACTTTGTCGCATTTAACACCGACAAGACTATTGACAAATTGTTGGAAGCCGATGTGTATTATACAAGTCAATCGTATTCATATTATAACAAAACTTCTGGAGTTATCACTCCTGTGGATGAAGAAACATTTGGCAATGAAACTGGCACAACTGTGCATTTGACATACAACGATGTTGGTGGTGGAACCATAGGCAAGTATAGAAAATACGAATGGTATCGTATTCAGACAATGGAAGAGTTTATGTTGTCAGAAGATAATGAGTACATATACAACTGTGGTGTCTTTAACATTAAAGAGCAAGACAAATTGACTGCAGAGGGGCGAAAAGATTTGCAAGGCAAAAATTGGGTTTTGCGATTTGTCGAAACTGATTATAAGTATACTAAAGATTTTGTTGCAGGCTACACAACAACCCGTCAAAACTGGACAATAGTCGGCAATGTAACAATATTGCGATTGAAATTTGACTGTAATGGACAAATATACAATCTAGGTGTTGTAGACGGAAAACATACTGGTGACGGTGTACCCGACAATGAACATACTGTGAGTATCGAACCAAATACAAGCCTATTTGGTGGTATTAAAAAAGTGTTAAAAATCATTGCATATTGCCTTTTAGGCGTACTAGCCTTTATTATTCTAGCCCCGATTTTGCCGTACATAATCAAAGCAATACTGCTTGTTATCAAGTACGTGCTACTTGTCGTGTGGTGGGTTATAACTCTACCATTCAAACTATTTAGGAGGAATAAGTGATGAATAAAATGATAATGGTAACGCTGTCAATTGTATTGATAGCCGCAATCACAGTATTGTTGTGCTTGAGTCAAGACACAGACACGCCGCTTCCTACTCCTAACGGTTCAGTTACAACGCCTGTAGATAAGCCACAGAACGACAACAATGGCACAAGCAATGACGACAATAACAATGTCGATACCGCAATACAAAATGTGTATATTAGTGCAAGCGGCACTTCTAACCCTCTTAATCAAGCGGGCTATAATACAATCGAAAACAATGTGCTACAAGTGTGCATAAAAACTTCCGACGCATTAAAGTTGTTAAATGCCGATAGGTACTCAATAACAGTGTATTTGCAAGGCATATCAAGTAATATGGGCGGACGATATGTGTTGACGTCATATGATAATGAATTAACTACCCATAACGTAGATAGTTCAGCCACTTGGTTATATTATGTTTTGCCTAATGATTTTGCATTGCCTCAAAACGGGATGAATGCCGTACTTACATATTACTATTATGCGCTTGTCGAAATCAAAGATAATACAACAAATGAAGTTATTACAAGTAATTTGATTTCGGGTGACATCGCTTGCAAATATATGAATGACATGTATATTATGACCGTGTTGGACATTGAACTTAATAGTAGCAAATTTACAAAAAGTGGCAAACTGCCTGAGGTGGTACAATGACCAAATTACAATTAATTACAATCACAATGACGATTGTGGCGGTGTTACTATGTTTTGTGTTTGTTAGCACTAACAAAAATGACAAGCCTACATACAACCCGCCAACGTCTAGCAGTACAAAGACCGACAATAAATCGGATCCTAAACAAGATGATAAGCCAAATGTTGCCCCTGAACCAACTACAACAGACTTGTTGCAGTTGTATGATTTAGCCGCAACGACGGACCAAAAGATGTATATAGCAGGTACACTTTATGAGACACGTATATCAGTAGATTATCCTGCTGCTATATCTGACATATTTAGCAATCAAGATGTATACGATGTAACACTTACAATGGAATTGTGTGGCACTTTTGACTCTGTTAATTCATTGCTAAATGGATCACCTACTATAACACCTAAAACGTCCGATATAGTTGGTAAGGCAACGCTTGAAAATAGTATTGTTCAAAATGATACAAGTACTTCGCTAATATTTGCCGACCCTTATGACTTGCCACCAAAATATGGCACAACAAATTATGGGTATGGACTTGTGTATGCTTATACAGTAACTATTGTTATTACTAATAAAGCCACAAGTACAAGTACGACTATTGTTTGCGATAATTCTATTATTGCAAGTTACAATACTAATAATGATTTGGCGTTATCTGAATTGACCTTAACTGCAACACAAAAAACTAACTAAAATACATAAACAAGGAGATTAAAAACTATGTATAACGATTCTAAAAATATTTTTACAGGCATCATTTGCTTTTTGGTAATTGCTGCCGTTGTTGTTGGTGCGTGTTTCGCACTTGGAGTATTCAAAGCACCATCTAAGACAAAACTACCTATTGTATACCCTGACAAAAATGTTAACTGGGTACAAGTTGACGACACGACTTTGCGTGCGTCATTTGACGACAAACTCAATATTAACGCTAAACAAAATACTATTTTTATCACCGCGTACTTTAACGATATGGACAAGAAATTTTCGTTTGATTTGAGTCAAAGCAATTTGAATGATGCACTTAGTTATGAGGTATGGAGTTGTGGAGGTGGCAGTGGTTATCAAGTATTGGGTTTCTTTGATGATGCCACTAAAACTGATATTGACTATCGTATAAAATTGGTATTGTACAACAATGCGGCACTTACTGACGCTGGCGATGTAACAACTGGCAAAGGATTTGTACTCGAGTTCGGTGGATTTGACAAAATCACAACCGACGAAGAATCTGGTAGCGAAACTTATACGCCTGTAGCCATCGAGAAGATCAAGATTACATCAATCTATCAAGAAGGCGATCTTGACAAGTTGCTTAACTAGACAACAATAACAACAATGTACAAAGGGGAGTTTTCCCCTTTTGTCATATATGGAGTTTTTAGAATGATTACAATAATTTGTGGCGCGCCCGGGGCTGGCAAAACTGCACTAATGACATATTTCGCGCTTGAGTATCTCAACTATGATGTAGATTATATGATTTGCCTCGACAAGATAGCGCAGTTCAATCAACAAGGCTTTAATTTGTCCAACCCACAACATTTGGTGTTCAGTGACTGGAAAATTGCTTGCAACTCGCAAACGCTTGGCGCCTGTGAAAGTTACTTTTGCAATGGTTTCTATGTTGGTATGCCAAACAATCAACATCGCACAATGTTTTTGCCGCCATATGCTAAAGTGTTCTTGAGTGAGGCACAAAGGTATTATGATAGTCGCAAGTATGAGTCACTATCTGATTTTGTCAGTCAACTATACGAGCAACACCGACATTGGGGTATGCAAATATTCCTTGACTGCCAACGCCCTACCCTT
>CALDMJ010000073.1 GCA_937914725.1 uncultured Clostridia bacterium
TATATGCAGATAATCAAATAGGCTACAATCTCAAAGACGCTTCATTGAAACATTTTACTTTAAAACGTAACTATGATTGGTTTTCAGATTACAAAAATGGAATTTATGAAATATCTAAAAATGATTATGAATGCTTTTATAGGGGTATATGTGAATCTATGACATTTAATAGAAAATTCCAAAAAATATATATGCTAAAAAATAATAATACATATATGTTTTTATTAACCACAGTGAAAGGAACACTTATGGTATTAAGTGGTGGTTTAATTAAAAAAGCCGGTAATCATTCCCTTGAATATTTCTACAACAATTTGGGCAATTATTCCAAATCAATCAAGTTATATTTGTCTAAATATGATGCGTTCCAAAAAACAATATCAGAGGACGTTAAAAAGCTTGGAGGAATAGGAACAATTCACGGCTGTATTGTTGATATCGATTTTTTTAATCATTTGTTTATAAATCCACTAGATGGACAGATAACCCCTTACTTTGCCTACTCTATGAAAGAAAAGTATATTTACAATAATATTCCATCGCTTTTATTTCATCAATGTCCACAAATGTACGAAAATTATGTAAAATCCATTGAGTCTAAGGATAGTAACACATTAATAGAATCTAATATTAATGCCCCCATTTCGTCTCAAGCGGTTTTTATCGAAAATACTGAAATGTATAGAATCTCAAAAATTATAAAAGCATTACAATTCACAACAAAATATAATATTGTACGTGTATGGAATGATATGTTGCTTGACAAAGTTTCTGAAGAAAACGGATGCGCATTAATAAACAATATTATTAGCCCAGCGTACGTACCACTTGTTGAAAACTAAACATAAATTATCACATTATTAAAAAGGTTTGCATTTGCAGTGCAAACCTTTTTAATATATTTTCAAACAATGAATTTTAGAATAATAATTTATAAAGCAAAGAGTTTTAGAACAACAAGTTTTTGTCGTATTTGGCGAGAAATTCGTTGCGGAAGTCCATTAGACGGTCGTTGCGGATTGCGTCTTTGATTTTCTCCATTAGGTGGCAAAGGAAATGTATGTTGTGGATTGAGAGCAACGTTCCGCCGAGTGCTTCATCCGCATTGATGAGGTGGCGGACGTATGCGCGCGTGAAGTTCTTGCAAGTGTAGCAATCGCAAGTTGAATCGATTGGTGTAAAATCTTCTTTATACTTTGCGTTGCGGATGACGAGTCTACCTTCGCTTGTTATTGCGCTGCCTGTGCGCGCAATTCTAGTTGGCTGGACACAGTCAAACATATCTATGCCACGGATAACACCTTCAATGAGACAATCGGGGCTGCCGTGCCCCATTAAGTAGCGTGGTATATCTTTTGGTATATGCGGCATCATTACTTCTATGCTATGCCATTTTTGTTGCTTGCTTTCGCCGACGCCATAGCCGCCGAGTGCAATTCCATCTACGGCGTATGGTAGACATTCTTCCAAACTTTTCAAACGCAAGTCGTCAAACATATTACCTTGGACGATTGGGAAAAGAACTTGTTTGTCATTTTTGTGCGCGTCAAAGCAGCGTTTCAACCAAAGGTGTGTTATGCGGTCGGACTCTTTGGCTTTTTCATAACTTTCGCCGTATTCGGTGCTGGAGTCAAACGCCATTATGATGTCGGCGCCGAGATCGTTTTGAATTTGGATAGCCTTTTCGGGGGTTATGAACTTCTTTTCGCCGCTGATGTGAGAGCGAAATTCGACGCCTTCCTCATTACGTTTTTTCATTGTT
>CALDMJ010000074.1 GCA_937914725.1 uncultured Clostridia bacterium
AAGGGCGCGACCCGTACGACGACTTTGTCAAAATTAATGACGAATTGAAATCATATAGCGACAAACTTGCCGATCGTCCCCAAATCGTCGCAATGAATAAATGTGATATGCTCGGCGACAATCGCAAACCGATAGAAGAATTTAAGAAAAAGGTAAACCTACCTTGCATCGAAATATCCGCGTTCACGCACAAAGGAATCGATGAACTTTTGCGCGAAGTGTTCAAAGAACTTGCAAACCTTCCTGAAATTGAGCCAGAGCAAACCGAAGCGTTTGACTTTGACGCCGCGCGTGAATTAAGCTACACAATTACGCGTGAAGACGATGGCTCATTTGTTGTCGAAGGTAGTTTGATAGACAATATCGTACGTGGTGTCAATCTGTATGACTATGAATCGTTTGCATATTTTAATAAGCGTATCAAGGAAGAAGGCATTGAGGATGCTCTTTATGCTCGCGGCGCAAAAGTGGGTGATACAGTCCACCTTGGCGGCGTCGAATTTACCCTTGAATAACATATAGAAAAACTCTATATGTTTTTTTGCGCAATTTTTCGATACTTTTTATTGACTTTTTAAAAAACTGTGTTATAATAGCATCGACAAACAAAAAAGCGCCCTCTCGCTTTGAGTTCGTCGCTTACAAAAGATAAATTTTTGATACGACACATAGCACTTTTTACGCAAGGACTTGTGTCGTTTAAAAATATTCTTTAATTAGAACATTTGTTCTACTTTAATAAATTTAGAAAATGGAGATATTATAATGAAAACAAATAAAGAAATAATGATAAATGCAGTAATTAAAAATTATATGGAAATAAATCAACTTGTAAAAATGCTCAATACGCGCATCAAGTTTCGAGCAATAAATTCATATTGCAGTGATATATACCGAAGTTGTGAAGAAGTCGCAAATAACATATGTCAATTAATGGAAAGGAAAAACATCTTACAAAATTTGGTACATACACTTGATGAAAGCGTTCGTGAATTGCCCGAACGCCAGCGCGAAATTTTTGAACTCCGCTACAAAAAACGCGAAAAAATCAACACAATCAGCGAAAAAACAGGGCTTTCAAAACAGTCAGTCTTTAGAACAATCCACGCCTTGCCAAAAACACTTGCAAAAGCATTGAATCGCGACACATTTTTTGATAGGTTTTGTGAAATGGATTACCAAAAAATCGCATTCATAGCAAATGCCTATTCACACTGTGACGAAAAAGCGCGCGGAGTAGCGTGAAAACTAAAGCATTTCATCATCCTTGATTTTGTTCGGCCGCTCCCTTTTGCTTTCCGCTTTAGTATTTTGTTTGTCAATTAGCAAGTTGGTCTTGCGCGGAATAATCAAAATTAGTGCAACCGCAAGCACAGGCAATGTCACCAGCAAAACAAGCAAGTACATATAGCCGCTCACGGCAACATTAGCATTTTTAGACTTGTTCTTTTGCTGTAACCCGCGCGATTGTGCGTTTGAATTTTCTGTACGCGATAGTGAAAAAGAGTATGAGTTTTGTAAAGTTGATTTATCTAAAATACATAATTTTGCGCCAAACGTCGAAAACAATTTTGTGTGACTTAGAAAAGGAGTGTTTGTAGTACATTCAATAATGTCATCATATTTTTGAATTTGCAAAACATTGAACCCGTTTGGCGCAAAACAAGTGAGTGCAGTGCAAGGTGAAGTAAAAAATAGCATCAGCATAAAAATAAGGAAAATCCTAACTACTTTTTGCATTCAAAACCTCGCAAGAATAGTATATCGTGAAACAAACGAATAATCAAGAAAAATGAAAACAACAAAACATAGAATAATGAGAACAAATGTTGGTTTATAAATGAAATAGTCGAATTTGGAAAAGGAGAGATTATGGAAGAAAGGCAAACTGTGGAGCGCGCCCTCGCAATTGAGCGTGAGCAAACTGCGCGCATCGGCGCACTTAGCAACTACAATAAAGATAAAGTCCACAAAAAGCAAATCGCCTTTCACAAATCTAAGTGCAAAAATCGGTGGGTTTTTGGTGGCAACCGCAGTGGCAAAACCGAGTGTGGCGCAGTTGAATGCCTGTATATGGCGCTCGGTCTACACCCATATCGCGAAAATCGCAAAAACGTCGCAGGGTGGGTCGTATCTCTCTCCACACAAGTGCAACGCGACGTCGCACAAAAGAAAGTTTTGCACTACTTGCCCAAACACGCAATCGTTGACATTGTGATGCAAACAGGGCGCAAAGGCACACCGTCACGCGGCATTATCGACCAAATCATAGTCCGCAATGCACAGGGCGGAACGAGTACAATCGGCTTTAAATCCTGCGACCAAGGGCGCGAGAAGTTTCAAGGCGCATCATTAGACTTTGTTTGGTTTGACGAGGAACCTCCCGAGGATATTTACGATGAGTGTAAAATGCGCGTTTTCGACCGCGACGGTGACATATTTGGTACAATGACGCCGCTGAAAGGATTGACGTGGGTATACGAAAAAATATATAAAGCAAGCACCTACGACAAAAACATTTGGTGCGAATTTATGGAGTGGGCGGACAACCCACATTTATCGCCAAAACAAATAGCAATGCTGTCAAAAAATATGTCTCAAAGCGAACTAGAGTCGCGTAGATATGGACGCTTTCAAGCGAATGCAGGGCTTGTCTATACGGAATTTGACGAAAATGTACACGTCATACCGCCTTTTGACATCCCTCTTGCGTGGCAAGATAATATATCAATTGATCCGGGGCTGCACAATCCGCTTTCGTGTCACTTTTATTGCGTCGACTACGACGGCAACGTTTATGTCGTCGCTGAGCATTACGCAAGTAACCTAGATGTTGCAACCCACGCGCGCTTAATTAATAGCATAGCAAAGCGACTCAATTGGAAGCGCGCGCCCAATGGGATGCTGGAAAGTCTCATCGACTCCGCAGCCACAGCGCGCACGCTATCAAGCGAAAAAAATGTTGTGGAACTATTCTATGATAATGGAATTTTAGTTAACCCGCGCGTAAATAAAGAATTGTTTAGCGGTATAAATCGCGTTAAATCGTACCTCCGTGACGGCGAGGGAAAGCCGCACTTGTTCATATTTAATACTTGCGTTCATATGATTGACGAAATCAAAAAATACTGGTGGTCGGACGGTGACGCCCCGATAAAAAAGGACGACCACTCGCTCGACGAATTGCGCTACTATCTTTGCACAAAACCTGAACTTGCGCGGCTGCCAGAAATAAAAAGTGAGATCACGCGCGATAAAGAACGCCTCTACCGCAAATTGCGGCGCGGAGCATAAAGGAGAAATATGAAAAACGAAAATACAGGGCTTGAAAGACTAGCGCGCGGTTTTGACAATGTTGAAACAATTGACGAATATGCGCTCGATGCCGATTCAGGCGAATTAAAACTTATCAAACGGCGCGTGACAACAAAATATGTTCCGCCCGACCTAGACGCATATAAAATGTTATACGGCGCAACAAATTTTGACGCACTCACCGACGAAGAATTGCAAGAAGAAAAAGTGCGACTGATAAAATCATTAATTGAAACGACAAAAAAGCAATCAAAAAAGGAGTGAATTATGGAAATAAGAAAAACAATTTTT
>CALDMJ010000075.1 GCA_937914725.1 uncultured Clostridia bacterium
TTTCTAGTTTCTTTTCGTCGTTTTCAAGGTCGGTTGGCTCAATATTCAAAATTTTAAACATTTGCTCAAAATACATTTTGCCGTATGGCGCGGCTACGACACTGCCGTAGTATGCACCGTTGCCCGGTTCATCGACTGCGATGAGTAGTAGATATTCTGGTTTTTCAGCAGGATAGATGCCAATAAAGGATGAAACGTATTTGCCGCTGGCGATGACGCCATTTTCATACTTTTGCGCTGTTCCTGTTTTGCCGCCGACGTCGTACCCCGGCACAAAGGAGCGGATTTCTTTTTTATTGACGACTTGCGCGAGCATATTGCGGACGCGCTTGCTTGTATTTTCGCTAATGACGCGTTTGCCTGAGCCGTTTTTCAGATACAGTGATTGCCCGCTCGCTGACTTGATTGTAGACACAAAACTTGGTGTGACGGTTGTACCGCCGTTGACGACACACGCAACGGCAGATAGCAAGCCCACCATTGTGACTGCGACGGCGTGCCCGAACCCGATGCGCGCGAGGTCGACATTCTTGACTTCCCCTTGAGGCATCAATATTCCACTACTTTCACCCAAGAAGTCGATTTTTGTTGGATTGCTGATACCAAAATTTTGGAGGTACTTATAGAATGTTTCCGTTCCCATTCTAAGCGCTAAGTCCATAAACACTGAGTTACAGGAATTCATCAACCCTTCGACGAGAGACTGGCTGCCGTGCCCGATTGTTCGCCAACACTTGATTTTTTGCCCGTCGACTATGCGATAGCCTGGGTCAAAAAAGCGCTCGTCTTCAGTTGTCAAGTTTTCTTCTAGTGCTGAAGCAATTGTCAAAATTTTGAATGTTGAACCCGGTTCATAGACGTCGGTTATTGCTTTATTTTTTGAGGTTGACATCATATAAGACACGTCGTCGCGCGGTGGGTTGTTGAGGTCAAAACTTGGTTTACTGCTCATTGCTAGGATTTCTCCTGTGTTTGGGTTCATTAGTATGCCTGTTGCTCCTTTGGCTTTTTGCTCGGTCATTATGACGTTAAGCGTATTTTCAAGTGCTACTTGCAGTGATAAATCAAGCGATGTGATTAGTGAGTTGCCGTCGACGCTCGGTAGGTACTCGACAAGGTTTGAGTTAAGTTCGCGCCCTATCAAGTCACCTTCCGTCAGCGCTTTGCCGTTTGTCCCTTTCAAGTAATTGTTGTAATAAGCTTCAAGTCCTGACTGCCCTTGATTGTCAACACTCAAAAAGCCAAGAACTTGTGTCAGCAAGTCGCCGTATGGGTAGTATCTTTCGTTGTTTTGCGAAAAGTAGACGCCGAGCGCGTTTGCGGAGATTATAGCGTTCATTTGCGCGCTTGTAATTTGCATTTTCACGAGCGCTTCGGACACGCCTTTGGTGCTTGAAAGTTGGTAGGCTTTGTCGTAGGATATGTCTAAAACATTCGACAAAACCTTTGCAACGGACGCGGCGTCTATGACGGCGTTTGGGCGTACATAACAATTATATGTAGTGTTGCAAACGGCGAGCGCGTTGCCGTTACGGTCAAAGATTGTCCCGCGCTTTGCCTCAAGCGGCAAGTCACGCGTCCACTGGTCGACAGCGCGGGCGCTATACTTATGCCCACTGATGATTTGCACCCAAAAGAGCCTGCCGAACAGTGCAAAAAAAATAAAGGCTATTAAAACTGTAGCAGTCAAAAGCCTTTTGTGGATAGATAACAAAGAAAAGTTTGTTTTCATATCAGCCTCCAAATAAACTGCTGAAAAAATTGCATATGGAATCAAACCAATTACTTTCCTTTGTGTATTGTTTTGGGTCGCGAAGCGTGATGTTTGTTGTGCTGGACGACTCAATTTTTGTCATATTTTTGTTTTTTACGATTTCCGAAATTTTATCTTCGTTGTTTAGTTCTTTATAAGTATTAAACAGTTCGTTAAGCGAACTTTCCTTTTGCGAAATTTGCGCCTCAATTCGCGCATTTTCGGCGTTGATGTTATTGATTTGGACAATGTTGAAGATTGCTAGAAAGCCCATCACTGCAACGACTGCCGAATAGCCGATTAGCATAAGTTTGCCGCGAAAATTCAGTTTCGCTTTTGAATTTTTGCGCGCGTTTACCTTAGGAGTACTGAGTTTTTGAAACTCAATTTTCGCCGTTGTTGGCGTTGTCACGGCAGTTGCGACTTGCGCAAATTCTTGCTCGACTTGCTTTTGCTTCTGCACGGCATCTTTATCCGTTGTGCCTGTTTCTTTGACAAAGTCTACTAAATCATAGTTGTCGTAGATATTTTTCAGTTTGTCCGTTTCGTGAGACGTTGAAAATTCCTTGAGTTGCGCTTTGGAGACGTCGGAAATTTCTTTTTCATCTTCGACTTCCGCCCAATCAAACAAGATTTTCTTTGCGTCTTTCTTTTGTGTTTCTACTTCCGTTTCGGTTAAGGTTTTCAATTCCGTTGACATAATATTATACTCCTTTTCTAAATTATTTAGAACACCGCTTGCACGCCCTGTGGGGCGTGCCTACACGCGCTCGACGACGCGGAGTTTTGCGCTTTGCGAACGCGAATTTTCTTCCAATTCGGCGCGCGTTGCGACAATCGGTTTTTTAGTGATTATATCGCACATACGTTTGTGGTGGCAAACGCACACGGGGAGTTCTTTGGGACAAATGCAGTCGGTTGCGAGTTCCTTGAATGTGTCTTTGACAATTCTATCTTCAAGACTATGGAATGTTAATACGCACATTCTTCCCCGCGCGTTTAGCGACTCGCACATTGTTTTTAGGACGTTTTTCAGCCCGTCGATTTCGCCATTTACTTCAATTCTAATTGCTTGGAAAATTCTTTTGCAACTATGCCCTTCGGCAAATTTCACCTTCGCTGGCAAAACACTTTCCGCGACGGCAACAAGTTGCAGAGTTGTTTCAATAGGTTTTTCTTTGCGTGCGTCGACGATTGCTTTGGCAATTTTTCGCGAAAACTTTTCTTCACCGTACTCAAAAAATATTTTTGTCAGTTCTTGCTCAGTATAGTTATTGACAACTTCATAAGCGGATAAACTTTGTTCCTTGTTCATACGCATATCAAGTGGCGCATCAAATCTATACGAAAAACCACGTTCAGCAGTGTCAATTTGAAAACTTGAGACGCCCAAATCAATCATTATGCCGTCAACTTTTGAAATATTCAAATCTTCTAAAATTTCGGCAAAGTTGTGAAAGTCGTTGTGTACAAGTGTACAGTTTTCAAACTGCGACAACTTGTTTTTGCACTCGTTGATTGCGTCCATATCTTTGTCAATCGCAATGAGTCTACCGTGCGGGCTGAGGCGTTTTGCGATTTCAAAACTATGCCCCCCGCCGCCCGCTGTGCAATCGACATAGATGCCGTCGGGCTTAATTTTCAAATTTTCAATACATTCATTGAGCATAACTGAATAATGTTTGAACATTCTTTCGCCCTCCACCACTATTTTGTCATTTTCTCAAACATTACAATGCTTTGTTTGAAGTGCGGACAATTGCGCGCTCGACTTTAAAATTATTTTTCATTTTTTAGATTATTTCATTTAAGGTGTATCACACACCATACTTGTAACCGCTGGGCTATCTCTGCGACGGTATATAGTAAATTAACTATATACCTAATTAATATAGTGCCACTCGCCAAACCTGCAGCGGTGCGCTATCCCGCCCAAACCTGCACCAGTGGTATTTGCCACCAGCAGGGCTTTCCCCACCGATAACTAGTGCTTATAGAAAGTGTTTGCGTGCGCCGTCCGCGCAATATTTTAGGTGTAGGTACAGTACCTGTAGCCGCGGGGCTATCCCCCTCAAAAGGTACACAATCAATTAACTATGTACCCAATTCCATTTAAAGCCACTCAACCAACCTGCAGCGGTGCGCTATCGCACCCCGCTAAATGTTAAAATCGCTAAGTTTTGAAAAACTTTCGTCAAAACTTAGTTCGTCGGAGTTGTATGCGTTCCAGCGTTCCTCGCTCCAAATTTCGCAGCGCGAACCTACGCCGATGATGACAATATTTTTTTCAATTTTGGCAAATTCTCTCAAAATCGCAGGCAATGTAAATCTCCCAACGCTGTCCTCTTGCACTTCAAACGCGGACGACATTATCATACGTAGCGGTTTTTGCGCATCGACAGCCGTCAATGGCAGTTCTTTCAACTTGTCATAGATACTACATTTGAGTTCTTCTTGCGAAAATACGAAAAGGCAACCATTTGAACCCTTTGTGACAACGAAGTTTTCGCCAAGTTGTGACTTGAGTTTTTGTGGCATACGAATACGTCCCTTTTCGTCGACGGAATAAAAATACGTACCCAGCAACATAGTACACTACTCCTTGTTGCACATATTATACTACACATTTTGCCCACAATCAACCATTTTTGCCCACTTTTACACATTTTGTGCATAATTTGTTGATATTACACATAATTTTTGAACATTTTTTTTAATTTATAAAACATTTGTTTTAGTTATTTGTTAAGTGCTTAACTATTTTACGCGCAAAAAAAGCGAACAATGTTCCAATTGTAAAAAAGGTTGTATAATAAATGTGAAGATGGGTGAAAAATATATAAAAAAGACACAAGGACATCCCCTACTAGGAAAAAACCTTATGTCTAATTATATAACTATCGTACCTTTATTGATAGTCAAATGATAACCCAGTTGTTAACATTTGTCACACCACTAATGGCAATTTTAATTGTTTTATTTTCAGTCACCTTTGAATATGTCTTTTTCAACAACTTTTCGCCGTCGATTGTCGCAGACATATATAATGTCTCATATAACTGCACTGTAAATGTAGATGACAACGCAATTGTAAACTTAATTGAAGAACCGTTTGTT
>CALDMJ010000076.1 GCA_937914725.1 uncultured Clostridia bacterium
TCTAACTCCCGCATAAACTTAGCATTTATGCGGGCTTAGGCATTTTGAAGCGAAAAAACCCGCCATTACGAGGGTGGCAGACTTTTGGAATTTTTTTGTATAGTTTCTATGATTTATTTTTAAATCATAGTACAATAAGCACATAACTACCACATAATGACGATAAGAGCTAGGTGACTTGCAACTATGACGTGACTTTCTTTTATTATTGCTAACGTAATCAATATAGTAAGTACAATTCTATAAAGTATACATCATTGAGAGGACACGATTGACGCCAAATGCTATGACGACGAGCGCGCCGTAAGCACATTGCGCGGATGGCAGCGTTTGCAAAAGTTGTATATCCTTTAATATAGAGGAGAGTTCGCAAATAACGGCGTTTGCGCCACGCTCGAACGGACAGTTAGGTTTTTCAAACGCGTTCATAACAATCGGGCGCGCGCCACAAATGCGCTTGCTGGTTGCAAACATAGCAAGGCTCAATGTGCTTAGATTTTGCTTGACGCAACACAGCGTTTGGCGCGATTGCGCATTTGGTGCGTAGTCGATGAGAAAGCCGACCGCTTGCGTAATTTGGAGCAATCTATAGTATATATTGCGCGAGAGGCGCTTACCGCACGGCTTTGCGGGCGGCTTTGGTGGCGGCGGACAATTGTTTTGAGGCATCCACGCATCAGGATGTTTGCAGTGCATAAAGTCATTGCCGCAGCCGCACTGCTTGTCAAATGGGGCTGCGCTGACTTGTTGAGAGCGCCAACCGTCACAGTTTGAAGATTTTTCAAATGGACGATTATTAAACATTTTGCCATTATTACAATTGTTGTTGCTACCACAATTGCAGTTTTCGCCGCTGTGAGGGGCGACATTACAGCCCCCTTTGTCTTTTGCAGTCCAGTACCACGCAAATAGGTCAGTTAGGTCGGTCACGCTGCTGCCCGCTTTTTCTCCTCGCTCACATTTTTGCGAACCTTCACCTTTCCCGCAGTCGCATTGCGATTTCTTTTCAGGCGGACACGGACAAAAACGCGCGTATGGGGCGCCGCATTTGCGATCGATTTCAAACGCACCATAGTCATTGCCGATGCGCATTTTCCCGCAATCGGCGGCGTTGACTTTGACAAATGCTTGATTTAGGCTTTCAAAAATATCGTCAAGTTCGTCAGGATTTTGCACATTTTCGCCGTCTTCGGGAAATGCAGACGGGAGTTCGCTTTCAAGCGTATCCGTATCAATTCGCGTAAAGTCGTCGATAGATTGCAAAATTGCTTGCACCGCAGCATCCGTTGGCGCTTGCTGTGCAGAATATTCTTGCTCGGCAATCACACAGCGAAAAGTGCTTTCATTTCCAAACGGCAAAACGTTGGCAGCGTATGGCACGCTTTTGCTCGGCGCGTCCTCCGGTGGCGCGCATTCGGCACTCTCAGTTGTAGATAATGCGTTTTCAGCAGTTACACTCAAAAAAGTTTTATCATCTCCAAAAATGTTCATTCTGTTTTCTCCTTAGAAATATTATTATGTTAACCATACACACGATGTGACGATAAGAATTGCACATTTGCAAAAATTCTTGTTCTTAAGGACAAAATTCTTGAAAAATTGTGAAAAAGATTAAAAAAAATACAATTTTTTGTAAAAAATTGAAAATCTTTTGTACAAAATACTTGCAAAAAATAAAAAAACGTGCTATATTATAGGTGTTCTAGTAAAAATAAAAGCGATGTGCTGGATATACCGTATCACTTATATTTTATGCTAGGACAGTATTCAATATGTTTGGCGAAAGGAATTTCAAAGTTTTAATTTTTGCTGGGACAATTTTGACTATGCTTTTATTTGAAGTATCTATTCTCCAAATAATGTTGAACAAAAACAAAACGAAAAGCAAACACTAAAAAAGAGTGCGCTGAGCGTTATGGGTTGCTGAACTAGCAATATCCACTTGGCGAGGTTTGCACCACAATAACTTACATAGGCTATTGATTTTTTGCAAATGTTGGTTGTACTTTTCATAAACATCCCTACATATGTTTATGCAATGCGCACAATAATTGTGAAAAGTGCGTGCTTTTCGTGCCCATTTCCCTACTTTGATGCTACCGTGGTGTACCCATTAAATTCCACTGTACTAAACGGGGTCGTGAGGCAAATCGACAACCTTTGCGGACGCGCCGCATTTGCGCCTCAGTGTCGCCTTTGGCGCTTGTGCTAGAAAAATTTTTGCCAAAGGTAAAAAATGTGCGAATCGGCTATTACAAGTGAACTTTACTAACGCAAACGTTGTCAAACGGACGCACGGGATATTTCCTGCGCGTCTTATTTTTTGCGTCAAACCCTACTACGTGAATTTGACTTCCGCTCTGAATGACAATAGAGTTAATACTTTACCCAAAAAAAATAAGGTACAAAACCTATTAACTATGTACCTTATAATATATAGTGCCACACGCCAAAACTGCAGCAGTGCCCTATGGCACCAAGATGAGGTTGACGATGCGGTCAGGAACAGCAACTACTTTCTTTATTGGTAAAGGCAAAGTGATGCCCGTAAGCATATTGGCGGCAGCAAGGCGTTCCACCTCAGCAAGTGCCACATTCTCGAGTTCTGCAGTAGGAGTTCCGCGCGCAACCATAATTTTTGCGCGAACCTTGCCGTTTATTTGCACTGGTATCTCAATCTCATCGGATTTCGCCTTTTCAGCGTCAAATTTCGGCCACTCAGCATACGCGATACTTTCGTTGTTGCCCAACTTTTGCCAAAGTTCCTCAGTAAAGTATGGCGTGATTGGATTGAGCATTTTCAAAAGGTTTAAAGCGTATTCACGTGGGAAAACATCCTCTTTATAAGCTGCATTGACAAAAACCATCAATTGCGCGATTGCAGTGTTAAATGAAAGCGCCTCGTAGTCTTCGGTGACCTTTTTAACAGTTTGATGATAAACAAGTTCAAGATTAGGGTTTGCCTCATCCTTAATTTTGCCGCTTTCGTCGTACAAACGCCATACGCGCTCAATGAATTTGCGCGCGCCGTCGATACCGTTCGTGTTCCACGGCTTGGTGTCCGTAATCGGCCCCATAAACATTTCATACAAGCGCAGTGCGTCCGCTCCGTGCGACTCGATGCACACGTCGGGCTTAACAACGTTGCCCTTGCTCTTGCTCATTTTTTGTGAGTCTGTGCCAAGAATCATCCCTTGATGAACAAGACGCTTAAACGGCTCCTCGCAAGGACAAACGCCAATGTCGTGCAAAAACTTGTTCCACATTCGCGAATATAGCAAGTGCCCGACAGCGTGTTCGGCGCCGCCAACGTAGAGGTCGACAGGCATCCAGTGCTTGAGCAGTTCGTAATCGGCAAGTTTTTCGTTGTTGTGCGGGTCAATATATCGCAAGAAGTACCAGCTTGACGCTGCACTCCCCGGCATTGTGTTGGTTTCGCGAACACCTTTGACGCCGTCAACGACAACGTTTTTCCACTCTGTGGCGTTGTCAAGCGGCGCGTTTCCGTTGTGTCCGCGATAGTCGGTCACCATAGGCAGTTCAAGCGGAAGATTCTTTTCCAAAACAGTTTGCCCGTTTTCAAGATAAATGACGGGCATAGGTTCGCCCCAATAGCGTTGGCGCGCAAATATCCAATCGCGCATTTTGTAGGTCGTTTTGGCAGTGCCGACGCCCTTTTCTTCTAACCACGCGATTGCGCGCGCGATGCCGTCCGCTTTATTGAGGCCGTTGAGGAAGGCGGAATTAATATGTTCACCGTCACCCTCAAACGCTTCCTTTTCAATATTGCCGCCCGCAAGAACCGCGACAATCGGCAAGTTGTACTTTTTAGCAAACTCATAGTCGCGCGCATCGTGTGCGGGAACTGCCATAATCGCCCCCGTGCCGTAAGACGCCATAACGTAATCTGCAATGTAAATCGGCAGTTTTGCGCCGCTCATAGGATTGATTGCGTATGCGCCCGTGAAAACGCCCGTTTTATCCTTATTCAGTTGCCCGCGCTCGAGGTCGGTTTTGCTAGCGCAAGCCGCTTTGTATGCCTCCACTGCTCCTTTTTGCGCGTCGGTTGTAATGACGTCTACCAACTTATGCTCTGGCGCAAGCACGCAGTATGTTGCGCCGAACATTGTGTCGGGGCGCGTCGTGAAAATTTCAAAAGTTTCGTCAAATCCGTCCACTTTGAAAGTAACTTGCGCGCCTTGAGACTTGCCAATCCAGTTTGTTTGCATTTCAAGCGTCGATTTTGGCCAATCAAGTTCCTTCATTCCACTCAAAAAGCGTTCGCAAAACTCCGTGATTTTGACGACCCATTGTTTCATATTCTTTTTGACGACAGGATACCCTCCGCGCTCGGATTTGCCGTCGATAACCTCGTCGTTGGCAAGAACTGTTCCCAATTCCTCGCACCAGTTGACGGGCATATCAACGCGTTTAGCAAGCCCCGCTTTGTAAAGTTCCTCAAAAATCCACTGCGTCCACTTGTAATACTCGGGTTCACAAGTCGAGATTTGGCGCGACCAATCCGCCGACAAGCCAAGTTTTTGCATTTGCTCGGTGAAGTTTGCAATATTCTTATTGGTAAAATCCGCAGGATGATTGCCCGTTTTGATAGCAAACTGCTCAGCGGGCAGCCCGTACGCGTCAAAGCCAAGCGGATGCAAGACATTGAACCCCTGCATACGCTTCACGCGCGCGACGATGTCAGTTGCTGTATAGCCCTCGACGTGCCCAACGTGCAAGCCGTCGCCCGACGGATACGGAAACATATCCAAAACATAATACTTTGGCTTTGAAAAATCTCTAATATCGGTATGGAAAGTATCGTGTTCCGCCCAATACTTTCGCCATTTTTTTTCTATCTCAATGTGGTTATAACTACTCATTTTCTTTTCCTTTTTCTTATTACAATAAATCAACTGCAGTATACAACAAATTGCCGTCGGTTGTCAATCTTTCAAGCAACCGATAGGAATAATTTTGACGCCGTCCTTTCTTGTATACGCCATTTCGCCCCCCGTGACGACAACTAGCAAATCGGGTTCTCTAATTTTGGTATGAGAATTTTCTTTATTGTTTTGCACGATGAGATTTTTTAGTTCTAGCAAATGCTGTGCCCCCTCCTCAATTTGCCTGCTACCAAGTTTGAACTCAATTAGCGCATATCTCCCGTCGTCTAGGTGCAGTACACAATCCGCTTCAAGCCCATACTTGTCGTGATAGTACGAAACATCCCCACCAAGTGCAAGCGAATACGCCTTTAAATCGCGAATGCAAAGGGTTTCAAAAATGAACCCAAAAGTATTCAAGTCCTGCATCAATAATTCGGGCGTCAAATTTAGTGCCGCAACGGCAATTGACGGGTCGACAAACTCACGCTTGTTAGAACTCCTGATTGCGGACGCCGAACGTATGCTCGGGCACCACGCTGGAACTTCCTCCACAACATATAGTTTTTCAAGCGCAGTAATGTATGATTTCAGCGTGCGCACATCCATACTACTGTCGTTTGCAGCGACATCCGCCAAAATCGCCCTATCCGTCGCCATTGTCGAAATATTGCGTGCGTAGGAACGCAGTAGCGTGCGCATACGCCTAGCGTCGCGCTTGATTCCGTCCACAATCGTCGCGTCGGAATCGCAAATATTCTCTAGGTACATTTTCGCAGTCATTAGCGCCGCTTGTTTGTCCTCTTTTTTTAAACTGCTTGGCCACCCACCGCGGCAAGCGACATAAATCAGGTTTTCAATTGAAAGATTTGACATTTTTCCGTCAATGTCAAGTTCCTTATTGTCAAACAATTCGGTCAGCGAAATATTGCCGACTGACTCTTTCGACTCGTAAAGACTCATTGGTAACATAACAAGTTTTGCAATGCGCCCTGTGCCCGTGTGCATAATCTTGTCGCGGCCCACTGATGTCGAACCAGTCAAAATGTAAAGTCCGTCCTCGCCAATTTCGTCAACACTCATCCTAACCGCATCCCATATTACTGGCGCCATTTGCCATTCGTCTATTAGTCGCGGCTTGTCACCAACAAGCAAAAGCGACGGCTTTGTTTCCGCCGTTGCAATGTATGCGCGCGTTTTGTCAGGGTCTTGCATTTTCAAAACACTTTTTGCGTGCTGCTCAGCAGTGGTTGTTTTTCCACACCACTTTGGCCCCGCAATCAAAACTGCACCTACGCACTTAAGCATTCGCTCTAGCGTTTTGTCTACAATTCGTGGTAAATACTCTTTGCTCATACCTCATCTCCTCTTGATATTTTATCACATTAAAATTTCAAAGTCAACTCTAATGTCAGTTTTTTCTGTGTTTAAATGTCAGTTTTTTCCGTAGTTTGATGCTACTTTTTTCCGTAGTTCGATGTCATTTTTTTCCTCAAAATATAAAAACAGTGTGTGAAATATTTAAACATCCACACACTATTCATACTCTCATTTTAGAAAATGTGCAAATTTGCGCTTTTTCTAAAATAAGTATACGCCTTTTAAAGGTTTTTGTCAAGTTTGTGCGGCGCTTGTTGTGGCAGTTTTTGACATTTTCAGTCGAAAAACTACCTCATTTTACAAAGTTTTTCGGTCGCCAGTCGAAAAACTTTCCGTTTTTACCAAGTTTTTCGGTTTCAAATGGAAAAACCTTCTGAAATATTTAACATAATAAAGGTTATCAATGACAAAAATGCTATTATGCAAAAATTTCGCTACACAAAAATACCCTATGCAAAAGAAAAGCCGACACCCACAATTTTGTGAGTATCGGCTTTTTAGCGATATTGATACGTTTAACCTCTTAGACTTTTATCATTTTTCCAATCTTTCTTATCTTGCTTGAGTTGCGCTTTAACATCTTTTTTGTTCATACCATTAACTTTAATGTATTTACTATATTTATGTTGTTTAGCCTTTGCTTCCAAGATTGTATCCCCTCGTTTGCGAGCGTTATCATATACCGCTTTCTTTCTAACGTCGAGTTGCTCGGCAGTTCGCTTTGTGCCATAGTACTGTTTCATTGCGTTTGTTTCTTGCCTGTTGGCAACATTTCTAGCAACTTCCGCTTTAGCACTACCGCGTTCGGTGATAGGTGTGCCAGAATTTATTGCAGCTGCGCCAGATTTTACTCTACCTAACACTCCTTTAGAAGATTTGTTTTGTTGTGCTTGTGCAAATGTTCCCATTGCAGCATCGCGTTCTGCCCCAAATGTAGCAGACTTTGCGGATAGATTTTTATTTTCTCCTACAGCCCAGTTGCGCGCTCTTGTGCGCAATGTTTGTTTGCCAGCGTCCTTAGCATTTTGTTCCGCCATAAGACGTCTTGAACCCCAATACCCAACTTGCCCAGCGTCACGCATACCTTTTGCAACTGCTTTGTTTGCGGCGTTTTGGTCTTTGCGAGCAACTTTTGCAGCTTTCGCTTCCTTTCTATTTTGAACAGCTTCAGCGCTGTAGTGGTTATTATATGCTTTAGATGCAAGACCGTGGGCTGCGCTTGCTTTGCCTGCCATACTTGCAGCATTCTTCTTAACTTCTCCGTATGCTTTGTCTCCACGGTCAAGAAGTGAAGGCCCCTTGCCAACAGTCAATTCATTAAGCAAGCCTGTGAAGTCCTTTATCATTAGCGAACCACACATAATGAACAAGATGTGCGCAAACCCATTGAATAGATCACACGTCAATTTGCCATATGCTGCAATTTCGTCCGCAGAATAGAACAAGTCTATTTGTTGGAGCAATGGAGCAATAATGAAGAAGAAGTTGAGTGCAACGACTGTCCCATACATAACAACCGTGCTTTGAATAAATTTTTGCGCCCAGTTCTTGAACGCACTCCCGCCATCCAGCGGCATTAGCGCAATAAATGGTGGCGAGATTGCAAACAGCAAGGTGATTTCAAACAGTCTTTGGACTACCCCCATTGCTGCGTATAGTAGCGTTGTTGTAATGAAGAAACACGACACAAACGCGAACAGCCAATTGAACTGCGTCAGGTCATAATAGACAAACACAAGGTTTGTGTTTCTATAGTCAAACTGCGAAATTTCGCCCGGCGATGGTTGGTGGAACATAAATTCACAGCCAGCCATTGAGTCGTTGATTGTCAGTTCCTGCGCGTCAATTTTTTGTTGTGTTGCAAACGCGCGGTCAATTTTATCCGCTGCCGTTTTACCTGTTAAGACGCCTGTATTATCATCCAAGAATATGCCAAAGTTTAGCCCCTGCGTTGCTTGCAGTGTTGCAGAAAAGTCACTGCTTGTCCGCGCGCGGTTTGCGCTCATTGCGCTGGCACTGAATACTTCCCCCGAAATTGACACGGCATCTGAGATTCTCGTTGCTTGATCGATTGTTTTCAATAGCCCGTTTGAGACAAATACGCCAAAGTAGCAGACGATTGGAACGAATATGAATGAGAATAACGCTTTGAACGCTTGCCCGATGACGGGGCCTATTGCTGTTTCTTTTGCTTCTTTTGCTTTATAGTTGTTACGAATGATTGCTATGAACACTGCCATAAACAACATTACGACGGCGACGACGATGAGCGAAATCAGTGCGTCGGTGACTGCGGGTTGCTGGAACAGCCACCACGCGATGTCGCCTGAGATGTTTTCTTCTCCGTTGTATCGAACTGTATCAAGCCCTGCGATTTTTCTAAACAAGAGTTGAACGAAGTCAATCAAGGTGAAAAACACTTTCAAAATTTCATACGCGAACTTGAGTATGATACTCACAAAATAGTCGATATACTGACCTATGCGGTCGCTAAACCAATTGGCAATGCCGCTGAATATGTTGCCGATACCATTGACGATGTCGCCAAACAATCCTAGTACTTGTGACCTCATTTTCCCTCCATCCTTAGTGTTTCTAAATTTGCGCGCGGCTGCCCCCTAACCCCTAGTCGCGGCACATTTTTCGTATTTTCATTAAGTTAGTTTTTTACTCTATATAGATATTATACCAAATTTACAAAAAAAATCAACCCTATTTGACATATTTTTTCAACTTTTTGCGGGAAAGCCCGCGGCTACAGGTACTGTCAGTGCGTTTAAGCTGCTTTTATGGACGGCAAACGAACATTCTTTCTATTCTTTTTACTGCTCGGTGGCAAACGCCACTGCTGCAGGTTTGTTTGGGTGGCTTTTTATATGTTTGAGTACATAGTTAATGGGCTGAATACCTATATATTCACTCCCGCGGCTGTGGGTACTGGCGGGGATAGCCCCGCGACTGTGGGCACTGTCAGTACTGTTTATGGGCTTTCGCGGGCGGCAAAGTAGTATTCTTTCTACGTCTTTTACTGCATTATTGAGAAAAACCTTATTTTTGTGGTAAGTTACTCTCCCCCATTGTCATTTCGACCGAAAGCGGAAATGCAATTTTCGCTGCAGCGGAGAGTGCCAAACGGCACAGGTACAGGTGAGGCTTGGCATGTGAATGTTGTTGTGAGACGGCAACCAAACCTGCAATCAAGGCAAGCCTTGCCGGAAGGGGGCGCGGTTTTTATGGGCGAAAATGCACCTTGACCGCGTCAGCATCTAAATAATGATATTCCTTTATTTTGCTAGCGCGGTCAGTCGGTAGATTCGGCGGTAGAGTCGAGGATGGCTTCCATAAACACGAGGCTAAATGGCAAGGTGTCGGTTTCTGGAGCGTTATCTACGAGGAATGCGCGCAAGGTAACTTCCACAAAGTCACAGTCGGTAGATGATTCGGCATAGTAATAGTAATTGAGTGCAGAGTCAAATGAATATGCGATGCGCGAAATGTTTTGTATTGTCGCGGTTGTGGCGGTAAAATTATTTGTAAACTTTGCGAGAGTTATTTCCTTGTTCTTTACTGTGTCGATTTTCGGCGTGTTATAGTCCTCAAGCGCGAATGACATTTTGTTTGCGGCATCCATTGTCAATTGTTCGCCGTCGTATTTTTCTACTTTACCAGTAAATTCGTTTTTGACACTTTCTTCGCCCTCGGTTTCGGGCGCTTGTATTGAATAATCGACATCGGCAAAAATTTTGTTTTTGCCTTCACACACGTAGCGGTAGCCCATATCAATATTAATGTCGTTATTCTTTTGCCAGAACAACACCATCAATCCCTGCAAAACACACGGGTCGGCGCCTTGCTTTAACATAATAACGATGCTGTAATAATTTTCTTCGGGTAGGGTCAAAATATCGTCATCTCCAACGTCGACTGTTATATCACATTCGCCGACGCTGTTTGCGAAAACATTTTGCGCGCGGACGTTGTTTGCGTTTGCGTTGTTTGCATTTTCGTCGTTGTCTTTTAGATTAAACAATTCTTTGGTGGAATAATCTTTATATTCAACGCAATATACTGTTTGAAAATAGGCTTCTCCGTTGTCATTGTCAAACACAAAATTGTCACCATTCTTGCTCATTTTTGCGTTTATACTATCGAAAACTGACTGCTTAACGGTATTTTTTATGTCTTTGCTATATTCACCTGCGCTTTCATCTGCGGTGATAACATCTTCGCCGACGATGTATTTTTCAACTGTTTCGGCGAACATTTCGACGGTGTCATATTCGGCATTATTTGAATCAAAAAATTTTTCGTCAAAACCGAGTTTGCCTTGATATGTGAGCCAATTTTCATAATGCTCAAGGAACGCGATGTCGTCCACGTCCTCTGGGTTGCCGTCGAATGTGTTTTGTGCGAATGTATGTGTTTCGAGCAATTTTAGTGCAAGGTAGTTTGCGAATTTATCGACGTACTGATTCAAAAATTCATTGGCGGTTGGTGTAGTAATTGCACCTGTGCCGATTGTGTATGCGACGCTACCATCGGTATTAATTGTGCCGACGAATGAGACTGTTTGCATACTGAGGATGTGGTTTTCAATATAATTGGGATTTGCGACTTGGTTACCCGAATCGTCAATGATTGTTGGTTGGTTGACAACATTACTTGGGTCGTAATAAGGGTTATTCATTGTGACGGTGAATGCGACGCCTGTACTATTGAGATTGCGCAAGAATGGGTATGCTTTGCTTGGAACTGGGGTTGTTGTTTCAAAATCGACACTCGCTGCTGTATTGAAGTCCACGTATATGCCGTTGTTATCGAACACTGCTTCCCCGCGCCCAACAAATGGGTTTTCGGCGGTCAATGTAGTTGTTGTTTCGGCGATGCTGGCATTGATAGCATTTTTGTTAGACTTGAAGTCCCCGTTGTCGGCAATTTCAAACGCGCTATATTCGACGCTGCCATAGAGGTTGTTATTTAGCACCAAGCCTTCGTCGATGCCGAGTCCGTAATTTTTAGAGAGGTCGGCGAGGATGAGGCGCGCGAGTGCGCGATACTGGTTGACGTAGTTATATATCCACACTGTTCGGCTGATGTATGTTTCGTCGACGCCGAGTTCTGCATTTGCTTTGACAAACTCGGCGGGTTCGAGAATTGCGTTTGTTTTTAAGTGTTCGCTGACGCGGTTGTAGACAGCCTCAAACTTTGCGTCCTTTATTATTTCGGCTGTGTGGGCGCTTCCGTCGTAGGCTACTTTTATGCCGAGCAGGTTTTCATATGCTGCGGAGATATCGACGCCTTCTTTGCCGATGTCTTGTTTGGAGTCCTCTCCACGTTTGCCGTCGGGATACAATATAAAGCCGCCGCCG
>CALDMJ010000077.1 GCA_937914725.1 uncultured Clostridia bacterium
GTTTCGGCGAATTCCCTCGATTTTTGCTTTGCAGGTGGCAACAAGTCGCAAATCACGCTTTCTCATTTACTGGGGTTGCAATGTTTTGCAAACTTTAGGCAATTTGAAGCACAATTATCATTTTTAACTGATTTAAAACAATAAATTATTTATAACAATATTTTGGAGGCAAATTTATATGGCAAAACAAATTTTATATGGTGAAGATGCAAGAAAGGCGCTTGAAAAAGGCGTCAATACCCTTGCGGATACTGTCAAGATTACACTTGGACCTAAGGGTAGAAATGTTGTCATTGACAACAAGTTTAGCACGCCGCTTATCACAAATGATGGTGTTACGATTGCTAAGGCGATTGATTTAAAAGACCCATTTATGAATATGGGCGCGCAAATTATTAAAGAAGTTTCGACAAAAACTAATGACGTTGCAGGCGACGGCACGACAACAGCTTCTCTGCTTGCGCAAAGCATTATTCGCGAAGGTATGAAGAATACTGCAGCAGGCGCAAACCCTATGATTTTGCGCAAAGGCATTGACAAGGCGGTTGCATTTGTTGTTGACGAATTGCAAAACAACAGCAAAAAAGTTGAGGACAGCAAGGCAATTGCGCAAGTTGCGTCAATTTCGGCTGCTGACGAGACTGTTGGACAGTTTGTTTCCGAAGCGATGGAAAAAGTCGGCAAAGACGGCGTCATTACTGTTGAGGAAAGCAAAACTATGCAAACCGAACTTGAGATTGTCGAAGGTATGCAATTTGACCGCGGTTACTGCTCCCCTTATATGTCCACTAATATGGAGAAAATGGAAGCACAACTTGACGAACCTTTAATTTTGGTTACTGACAAGAAAATTTCGAATATTCAAGAAATTTTGCCGCTGCTTGAAGAAGTTGTAAAAAGCGGACGCCCTCTTTTGATTATTGCGGAAGATGTTGAGGGTGAGGCGCTTTCGACTTTGATTTTGAACAAACTTCGCGGCACTTTCAACTGCGTTGCTGTCAAAGCCCCCGGTTTTGGAGATAGACGCAAGGCTATGCTTGAGGACATTGCAATTTTGACAAATGCGACACTTATTTGCGACGAAATGGGCATTGAACTCAAGGATGCACATTTGCAAAATCTTGGTACTGCTAAGCAAGTTAAAGTCACAAAAGACAACACTACAATTGTTCAAGGCGCTGGCTCAAGCGAAGAAATCGCAAAACGCGTTGCGTCAATTCGTGCGCAAATTCAAAACACGACTAGTGAATATGACAAAGAAAAGTTGCAAGAAAGGCTCGCCAAACTTGCGGGCGGTGTTGCCGTCATCAACGTGGGTGCTGCAACAGAAGTCGAGATGAAAGAAAAGAAATTGAGAATTGAGGACGCGCTTGCTGCAACACGCGCTGCTGTTGAGGAAGGTATCGTTGCAGGTGGTGGTACTGCCCTTGCAAAAGTTATTCCTAAACTTCAAAAGTTTGTGGAAACACTTAGCGGCGACGAAAAGACGGGGGCAAGCATTATTGTTCGCGCACTTGAAGAACCTGTCCGCCAAATCGCAAGCAACGCTGGGCTTGACGGTGGTGTTATTCTCAACAAAATTCTTGAAAATACTGACCCTAACTTTGGCTTCGACGCGCTCAAGAATGAATATGTCAATATGATTGATGCGGGCATCATCGACCCTACAAAGGTTACACGCTCTGCCCTTCAAAATGCAAGCAGTGTCGCAAGCACATTGCTAACAACTGAAGCGCTTGTTGCGGAAATTCCTGAGGAAACAAAACCTGCCGCACCTCAAATGCCCGATATGTACTAATTGATTATTTAACTTGATTTACTGCTCATATATAAACTCACAATATAAAATTTACTGTGACAACTCTCGGACTGTAGACAAATATTTAATATGTTTACAGTCTATATTTATATTTTACGATTGGAGAAAAGAATGAAAAAAAAGAAAAATAAAAACCATAATAAAAAACGCAAGTTGCCAAACTTTAATTCTCTTACAGATATAATTTACTTTCTCACTAAAATGAGGTGCAACTTTGTCGATTTGGATTTTTCTCAAAAACATAAAGTATTTTCTTTTGTAGAGTGCAATTCAATAGGTTTCAAAATACTGCAATATCGTGGCTTTGATGTACTGAAAAATTGTTTTTTTGTTAATGAAT
>CALDMJ010000078.1 GCA_937914725.1 uncultured Clostridia bacterium
CTCAAATAATACAAAAAGTGGCATACACCACTTTTTCAATTTGCATTTACGCAATGATTTGTTTGATTGCATCAAATATAGTTGTCTTTTTGACATCTTGGTCGATTGTGATTTTGATTTCCTTAATTACAACGCCGTCTTTCATAACATACGCGATGCCGATTTCATCTCCCGCTTTGAGTGGCGCGCTAATGCTTTGATTGATTTCTACTTTTGTCGTAATCTCGCTTTGTTCGCCTCTTTTTGTCACGCAACTATAGCCTTCGCTGAGAACTGGCGTGATTCCCTTAATTTTGGCTTTTGAAACCTTTACTGGGTCAAGTTTTTGCCCCTTTTCAAAAATTGTTTTGTTTTCATAATTTGCAAAAGCCCAATCTAGCAAACTTGCACTTTCGCTAAAGCGTTTAGCGCCACTTTCAGCGCCAATAACTACTGAGATGACGCGCAAATCGTTTTTCTTAGCACTAGACGCGATACAGTAGCCCGCTTCTTTTGTCGAACCCGTTTTGCCCGCGTCGCAGCCCGCATAATAGCGGATGAGTTTGTTTGTGTTGGTAAGTCCCGTAATTCTACCTGACGGGTGAACCAAATCTTCCATCCAAATAGTGCTGTACTTAAAATACAAGTCGTGGTTAAGCACTTGCCTTAGCAAAATTGCAACATCTTTGGCGCAAGAATATCCGTCGACCGCTGGTAGCCCCGTCGCGTTTGCGTAGTGCGTCATTGTCATTGACAACTCGTTTGCGCGCGCGTTCATTTTTTGGACGAAACTTTGTTCATTTCCCGCGATTGTCTCGGCAAGCGCAACGCTTGCGTCATTTGCGGACGCAATGATTGTGCTTTTCAAAAGTTGGTCGACCGTATATTCACTGCCCGCATCCAAAAACACTTGGCTGCCGCCCATTCCCGCAGCGTTTTTGGACACGCAAATTTTTTGGTCGAGTGATAGCGCGCCGTTATCTATGCTTTCCATTGTGAGCAAGACGGTCATCAGTTTTACCATACTTGCGATAGGACGTTTTTGCGTTTCGTCTTTAGACAGCAAGATTTCGCCACTGCCCGCGTCGGCAACGACAACTGATTTTGCAGTCAGCGAGTCGACAAGACTTTCGGCAGTAACCGCGCTAAACACTGGTATGTTTGATATAAGCATATGCACGCCCAAAATCGCCGTCGCAATTATTGTTGTTATTTTTTTCATAGTTTTTCCCTCCTATTACCTAAAACTTGTTGATAATGTCCTTGATTTTATCAATTATTGCGTCCGATTCAATATTTTCCATTGTGAGAATATCCGTTTCAAACATTAGTTTATCCCCAAAGTAAACACGCGCTGTGCCGACCTTTGTTTCGGCTTTTATTGGTGCTTTCAAAGTGTTTGGCAGGTCATAATCGACGCTAATTTTTGCTTGCTCTTCTTTTGTAAGCGGATATTTATAACCTTGCGGATTGTACACGCGGACTTTATTTTTTTCGCCGTTTTCCACATTTATGCTGCAAATGTAATTATATGGTGGGAGAACATCGGCATTTTCATATCGGTCGAACGCTTTATTTAATAAATCCGCACTTTCTTCAAACATTGGTCCGCAATTAAGCACAACGCACACTGCAGTCATATTCCCGCGCTTGACTGCTGAAACAAGGCATCTTCCCGCCCCTTTTGTAAAGCCAGTTTTGACCCCAACACAGCCGTCAAGCGAATTAAGTAAACGATTCTTGTTGACAAGATACCTTGTTCCCGTTTCGCCCCCGCTGATTTTTATATTTTTGGTTGAAACAATTTCCGCAAAGGTTTTGTTTTGCAACGCCCTGCTTGTTATTAGCGCTAAGTCATACGCGGTCGTATAATGCCCGTCCGCGTCTAGCCCGTGCGGATTGACAAAGTGGCTGTTTTTTGCGCCGCACTCAAGCGCCGTTTGATTCATCATTTCGGCAAATGCCTCAATCGAATCGGCACAATGGAGCGCCAGCGCGACGCTCGCATCGTTACCGCTGCGGAGCATTAGCCCGTACAAAAGTTCGCGCGCGGTCAAAACTTCACCACTCTTTAGATAGATTGAAGTACCTTCAATGCCGATTGCTTTATCACTAATTTTAAATGGTTCGTCGAGGTTTTTGCAATGCTTTATAACAGTATAGGCGGTTACAATTTTGGTCGTGCTTGCCATTTTAAGTTTTTCATTCATATTTTTACTATATAAAACTCTACCGCTCTCCATTTCCAGCACCGCCATACCGCGAGCGCTGCAGTTTTGCGCCGAAACTTGTGGTAGATTTACTGAAAATGAATTGATAATCAATATAAAACTCATCACAATAAAGACTGCAAGCGCAAATTTTGAATATATTTTTGTCATTTGCTCTCTCCATTTTCTTTTTCATTATTCTTGTTTTTTGCCTCACTTACCACTTTGCTTGCTTGAGTCTTTAGATATGTTTTTGCTAGATCGGAAACAATGTCAGCAAGTTTTTTATAAGCAGGTTCTTCCTGAATGCTGATAAGTTCAAAATTGCCTTCGCGCCCCACCAAAAAGCCGATAGGCTTGACCGAAAAGCCCGCACCTGAGCCGCCCGAAAATGGGTAGGCGGAGCGCTTTTTTTGTGCGCAAGGCGCAGTATACTCTCCACCGCCCGCGACAAAGCCAACCGAAACCTTTGTTATAGGAATGATGACACTTCCGTCGTCTAACCCCACGGGATCACCCATTACTGTATCAACATCAATTATGTTTTTCAAATTCCCCATTGATTGTTCCAAAATTCTTGAAACTGGGTCATCCTTTATTCCTTCCTCTTTCATCGCTCTCTCCTTTTCATTTTCATTATTTTTCCTAAAATTTGAAAAATATTGCATATTTTTTTTTATTTTTTTATATTTTTGTGTTATTTTAATTTCCAACATTTACTTTTGTTTCATTTTTTTGTTTTTCTAAATTTAATTCTTTTATGCGTTTGTGCGCCTTAAGTAGAGATTTTACAAAACTAAAGAGCGCGTCAAAAAGCGTTATTGAAAAAACAACTTCCACACTAAGCGACAACTTGTTTTGACAAAACAACGCTTCATTGTCGACTGTGTGATACGAGCCCGCTTTGCGCGAAAAAATTTGCGCAAAGATAAGGTCAATCATAAATAACACTGCGCCAGAAATAACCGCCGTTGCCATTGCATTGTCTTTTTTGCCGACTTCGGCACAAATATAAGTGTCACGCAAAACGATTTTGCGGATGATAGAATTGATAAACAAATTGAGAAAAATCAATTTTTTATCTTCTTTAGTGAGTTCGATTTTTGTTTCCTTGTTCCTTTTGTTTCGCGCAGTAATTTCGCCGTCCGAAATCAAAAACTTTTCCGCAAGCAAATGTATGCCCCACATATTTAGGACAATCGCACCCTTGTTGTGCAACAAATTGATGTAAAACATAAAAGTAAATTTGAGCGGAACAAAAAACAAAAACACAACCACTGCTACAATAATTTCTATTACCATATTTTAGTATTTTTGAAAACGATAAAAATATACTCCACGTAAACAAATCTGTTGCGAAAAATGCGTTTTTGTGTTATAATTTCAAAAAGGTTATAAAATGAACAAAATCAATATTACTGTTTTGGGCAGCGGCAGTAAAGGCAACTGCACTTTGGTCGAAACACAAAATACCAAACTACTCATTGACTGCGGCTTTTCCGCGCGCGAAACCGTCAAACGCTTGGAAAGCGTGGGCGTCAACCCAACTGAAATCAACGCCATTTTACTGACTCACGAACATAAAGACCACACGGCTGGCGTGGCAACTTTCGCAAAAAAGTTTGAAGTACCCGTCTTTGGCAACGAAATTTCGCTTGCTGAATATACGCGCTCGACCGACGCGCCAGACATTGAGTTTAACGATTTCAAAACGGATGACTTTTATTTCCGCGAATTGACGATTGCGCCTTTTGAAGTTTCACACGACTCGCGCCACTGCAATGGCTACGCCATTTACTGTGAAGGCGAAAAATTTAGTTTAGCAACTGACCTAGGCTACGTCGATGAAAGAATACTCGCGAGTATGGAGGGCAGCCAAACAATCGTCCTTGAATCCAACCACGAACCCGACTACCTAATGGCAAACCCACACTACCCCGCCATACTTAAGGAGCGCATTGCAGGGCGTCGCGGACACCTTTCAAACCAAGATTGTGCAAACGCGATTTTGCAACTTGCAAAAAGCGGCACGCAAAATTTTGTACTTGCTCACCTAAGTCACGAAAATAACACACCACAAAAAGCAAAACAAATAACATCTACATTACTAAGTTCATACGGCGCTGACGTAAATAACGAAATAAAAATTGATGTGGCAAGTCAAGAATTTGCAGTAAAACCAACATTATAAATGTAGTTTTGTACGTAAAACTACATTTATGCACACTACACTGCCTTTTTACAAAACTGTATTATACTTTTAAACCAACAAAACAAACAAAAATTGCACACTATGTTGCGTTGTTTGTATAGCATAACTTATAAAAATTGCAGGAATACTGCATAAACAAGAAAAGAGGACGTGTGACGCCCTCTTTTCTACTTATCATTATTTTCTTTGTTTTGTTTATATTCCTCAATAATTTGTTTATATGCATCCATTAATTTATCAGTGCATTGCGCCCAATTTATGTACAAAGTTTTTCCCGCATTTTTTCCAATTTGTTCTAGTTTATCTCTGTCGGCAACGGCTCGCATAATGGTTTCAGCATAATTTTCGACATTGTCGTCGCACAAAAAACCGTTTTCACCGTCAACGATTTCACAGCCCGCGCAAGAATCTTTGACAAAGACGCCTGCAGTGTCATACGCTGCCGCCTCAACTTTGACAAGCCCAAAGTTATCATATAGTGATGGAAACAATAGCAAGTTTGCACGCGAGTTGATGAGCGGGAATTTTTCACGCTCCAAAAATCCTGTGAAAATAACTTCGTCATCAGTAAAGCCAAGTTTTTTTGCATACTTTTGCGTGCTTTCTAGGTCAACACCTTTGCCAACGACATAGAATTTAAATTTGACTCCCTTTTCTTTGACAATCTTCAAGGCGTCTAGCGTGAAGTTAATGCGTTTTAGTTTCATAACGCGCCCAACATAAAGGAATACTAATTCATCTTCTTTCAAGTTAAATACTTCGTTTGCTTTAGCAACATTTGCCGCGATTTCATCGCTTGATGCCTTACTAAGTTCGGTTCCGTACGGCAAATAAATTATGTCCCCTTTATAACCAAAGGAACGCGCTTGTTCCGCCACTTTGTCGCTGCAAACAAATATCTTGTCAAATTTATTGTAGCGCCTACCCAGATGCTTGACAAACAATTCCGCCAGCCACTTGATTTTGAACACCTTTTGAAAAATAGGTCTAAAGTTTGAGTGGAAAGTCGCAACGCAAGGTATCCCCTTTTTCTTTGCAGTCTTTAGAGCAAATTTTGCCATATTAAACGGCGAATGAACGTGCACGATGTCAAACTCGGCTTCTTTGACAAGCTTTTTGAATTTTCTATCTGCATTGGGCAAGCAATAATATTGACGCAAAATTGGAATATATAAACTCTTGCAGCGCACAATCTTGTACGGCAATTTTGAGTCATCCGCTTTTTTGTGGCGCGGAACAGTCGCGACAAGTGTGCATTTGTCATACAAGTTCATACAATAGTTGTGCATACATTGTATGACGCCGTCCACATCAGGCAAATAAACATCCATTGCCATCATCACGCGAATATTTTTGTTTTCTTCCATAATTTTAATCCCCTACCATTAAAAAATCACCGCAGAACAAGTTTTTCTAACCCTTTACCACTTGATTTTCTTGATTATACCAAAAAAGCGCCAAAAAGTAAACTTTTTGCGCTCATTTTGTTTGTTTTTTTTATTCCCTAGAGTAAATGTATTTCAATGTTTTTAATCACATAGATGTAATCAAAATAAAAAACATTTTTTTAATTGTTGATACCCAAAATAAATCTATCTTTGATATAACCAAAACTGTATATAAGCCCTAAAAAAGTCGATTAAAAAATATCACTTAATCGGCTTTTTAGTATTATTTTTTTTTAGAATTTCAACAAGTTTAGGTATGAATCTTTGTTTGCTGCTGCCATAAATAGGTAAAGGCGGGGTCCGTCGTTTCTACCAAACAACAGGTTGTAGATATTCTTGAAGTGCAGTTTTTGTCTTTCAATGTTTTCTTTTTTAGAAAGTGTTGCATCATTTATGATTGTATACAAATATGTTTGAATTTCACTTTCGGTAAAATCATTATTTGCGACATAGTCATACAATTTTGCAATGACGTCTTTTTCTTCATCCGTCAGGGTTGCATAGTATTCAGTGTTTGCGCTTTGGAGCAAATCGTATTTCTTCTCAGGATTGTATGTTTCAATCCAGTTCTTTACTTTTTCGACTCTGCCAAAACTTTCACTATCAAACTTGACACCCGCTTTTGCAAGCGCTTTTTGCAGCGCTTCGATATTAAAGTCGACAATCGGCGCGACGCTTGAGATAATTCCAAACCCAGTTTTTTCGACAAGTTTTGCATCACCAAACAACAATGAAATCAAATCTTTTTCAAAATCGTTGAGTTCGCCCTTATTTGCCCTTGCAATCAATTTATCAAACTCTGAATAGTGGCGAATCATAGTGTCGTTGAAAGCAAATTCAAACGCTTCTTCAGGTCTATATTTTGCAAACAACCATTCAATGATAATCGGCTCATAGATTTCAAGCAATTTTGCTGGCGTGATGTTATTTCCCGAGGAACTGTGCATACTGCCAAGCCCTTGAATGCCGAGCCAGCCGTAACCTTGGAACAGTGGTGCTTGTCCGCCAAAAATTTCCTTGACAATCACTTTTGCGACATCGTAACTGCCGTTTGGCGTCGCGTGGTCGATGCCGCCGGGTTCAAAGTCGACGCCTTCATATACCCAACGCATAGGCCAGTCCACTTTCCACGAAAGTTTAATCAAATGATAATCGCGGACATTGACGCGATGTTCACACCCACAGTTGTTGCAGTAGTATACAAGTTCATTTGTCTTTTCATCGAAACTAACGACTTTGGTCAAATCTTTTTTGCATTCTTCGCAATAAACGGAAATAGGATAATAGTTTTCCCTGTCCTCATCACTAGCGTCTTGTGTCTTAAATGACATCAAAATGTCGTAAATTTGTTTACGTTTTGCAAGTGCTAAAATGATTTGGTCAGTGTATTTGCCCGATGTGTAATACTCAGTTTGACGCCTAATATCAAGTTTAATTCCAAACTCTGCAAGAGATTTTTCAAACTCGTGTTCAAAGTGCATTCCGTACGAAACATCGGTCTTGAAGGGGTCTTCTATAAATGTATAAGGAATACCGATATTTTTTTCAAAGCCATCGACAACGCTTGCAATATTTGATGGGACTTTTCTCAGTCTGTCAAAATCATCCCAACTGAGCATAAGTCTTGCCTTTTTCCCTCTCAGCGCAAGCGCCCTTGCCACAAACATACTGGTTGCGACATCGCGAAAATTGCCGATATGCACCGAGCCCGACGGACTAATTCCGCACGCGCAAACATATTCTTCCTTATTAGGTTTTTCAGCAATTAACCTATCCGCAATTTCAAAAGCCCAATGAGCCATAACATCCTCCTAAAAAAAATGGTGACCCATCCGAGGCTCGAACTCGGGACAACTTGATTAAAAGTCAAGTGCTCTACCTACTGAGCTAATGAGTCATCCATATTAACAACGCAAATTATAACAAATAAAAACAAAAAATGCAACCCCTTTGCACTAAAAAATTGCAAATACTTGCATTTTATTCCCCTTGTTACTTATCAAAGTAAATTTCTAGCAGTTTTTATTTGACTGCTGGCGCGTCCAAAATTACTATAGCCACTTAATATTTTTTATCTCCTTTCGCGAGATTTTTCCACGTCGGCAAGTGCTAAATTTCTGCCTTTTGTCGAATTGACAACAGGGTGGGTGACTTGCCATAACGGTAACGAAGTTTTCTTTAAATTTTAACGTTTTAAAATTTATACACTTTCCATCATAATTTTTTCATTTTGCTATTGCATTTTTTGGGGAAATATGGTAACATTTTACCAAGATGTTTGACGTGCGTGATTGCGGTCAAACAAAGGATGAAACTATGGATAAACTTGAACAATATTTGAACAATTTAAATGCTATTGATGACGAACTTTTGGAACTCAGCAAAGGCTGCAGTATGCTCCCTATGTACGCGTTTGTCGAACTTAGACGTAGGCAACTTTTGAAGCGCCGCGCTGTTGCTGCAAAAAATTATTATTTAGCTTTTGCTAAGCAAAACCCACATAGTTTGTGGATTGTTGACTATTTGGAAAAAGACACCCCGATTTCCTTTATCAGTGAAACGCTAAACTGCACCACCACAGTCAAGGAATTGTGCAAATTGTACAGGCTTGAGTGCAACGAACGCGGCGTTCGAGAAATTGAAAAATACGGGTTTTGCAATACGTATACGTACGTCGACCGAAATGGCAAATGTACAACGACTGAAATGGCAACTCCGCTCGGGCAAATTAGGTTACTGACGGACGAAAGAACGACTTTGCAAGTCGCAAAACGCGCGCAACTTGCTTACAATCAACGCGATGATTCTTGTCAGCGCTAAGCCACTCGCAAGCACACGCTATAATACCCTGCGCAGATTTTTATATTGAGATAATTTACAGCAACAAGATGCAAAAAATATTTTAATCGAGCAGAAACAGCAATACGTATTTAACTACACACATAAATTACAAGGGGCAACAAAATATGGATAAATACAAAAAGGAAATGCCAATTTCCTACACGTTTGGCATTTTTCCCACATTTGAACTTTTGAAGCACAAAACCACATATGTACAAAAGGTTATGGTCCACGAAAAGTTGACCATAACCCCAGACATCCAAAATATGCTTGATTTTTGCAAGCAGCACGACATTCTTGTCGAATTTTGCACCAAGCAAATCGAAAAAATCGCCGACAAAGAAAACACAATGGTTGTGGGCGTTTTTTCAAAGTATGAAGCCACAATTGAGCGCGGGAAAAATCATATTGTGCTTGTCAACCCTAGCGATATGGGTAATCTCGGTACAATTATGCGCACAGCGCTTGGCTTTGACGTCAAAAACATCGCGATAATTGCGCCGTGCGTCGATATTTTCAACCCGAAGGCAATTCGCGCGTCGATGGGTGCGGTTTTTTCTTTGAATATTCAAATTTACAACAGTTTCGCCGAATATTTAACACAGCACGGCAACAATCATATGTATCCATTTATGCTAAAAGGCACGCAGACGTTGCAAACGCTTGGTAAGCCTTGTGCGCCTTTCTCACTGATTTTTGGAAACGAAGGCAGCGGGCTTGACGATAGTTTTCTTTCGATTGGCACAAGTGTTGTAATCAAGCACTCGCCCGCGATTGACTCACTCAATCTCGCCATATCCGTCGCCCTCGCCCTTTACACCATGCGATAGCGCACTGAGAACATAAATGATGAATGACAAAAAACAAGACCGGATAAAATGCAAATGATTTGTAGGGATTGCACCTGCAGCCGTGGGCTATCCCATCGAACAGATATATAATTATATAATATAGAATGCACTTATGTGCGCCGTCCGCACAAATCAGTTGGGCGTAGGGATTACACCTGCAGCCGTGGGCTATCCCATCGAGCATACAAATAA
Organism: uncultured Clostridia bacterium; assembly: GCA_937914725.1. Classification (GTDB taxonomy): domain Bacteria; phylum Bacillota; class Clostridia; order Christensenellales; family UBA1242; genus CAKVOD01. The sequence continues at coordinate 9,734 of CALDMJ010000078.1, forward strand.
CATAGAATGCACTTATGTGCGCCGTCCGCACAAATCAGTTGGGCGTAGGAATAGTACTTACAGCCGTGGGCTATCCCACCGAGCAGATATATAATATAGAATGCAGATAAATATGCCGCCCCAAGAATTGTTTGCTTGTAAAGATAGTATCTGCAACGGTGGCTTGCGCCCCACTTATAAAAAGTCGTCAAGGTTATTGAAATTAACGTCAGCAGGGTCATAATTACGGTGGTGAATTGCGACAGGATTGACTTTTTTGTACGTCGAAAAATCCCTGTACCTACCAGCTACTACGTCGTCATAATGTGCGACTAGCCAATCTATATCAAGGTTCATACTGTTTTGCAAAAAAGCACTTTCTCGCACCGCTTTATATAGCAAATCGAGGTTTATATTGTTACTATCAATCATTAAGTTAGGATTTTTTAGTGGTTTATTCAGTTTTTGAGAGAGAAATTGAGCGAGCGGAACGCGCGCCGTTTCGTTAGGCGGCGGAATCGCCGCCGTTTGCGAAACATTTTCCTCTTTCTCTCCTATAACTTTTATTTCACTTTCTTTTTTTATTTGACTTTTTCTTTCTTCTTTTCTTTCTCTTTGTTTCAAAATGACGTCATTTTGCCCCAAAATGTCGTCCGTTTGCCCCAAAATGTCGTCGGTTTGAGCCAAATTGACGTCATTTTGAATTTTGGACGCCATTTTCTCCCCGTTTTGCGAGGTAGTGACTTTGCTCTTATGTGTCGATTTGTTGTTTTGTTTACCATAATTTTGGATGCACTTCTCATTTTTTTCACGTTTGAGTACTCCACTGCTATAGTTCTGCTGCAAAATAACGTGTTCAACGGCCGCAGGACCTTGTGCATTTGCTGTTTCGTCTGCTACAGAATTTGCGTATTCGACGGCAATGGATTTGCGTTCGTCCAACAACTCGGGGTAAACATATTGCGGCGCGTGCCAAGGGTTTATTCGCTTTTGCGTGATTTGCTTGTAATCCTTTTGGATCTCGCGACTTGTCAAAACGTGATGTTTTTCGTACATATCTTTGTCAAAAATACCGTTGTCGAGGCAGTACTGCACACAGTTTTCGATGAGTTGTTCATCCTTTTCGTATATGTCGAGCGTGAACAGCGCTTGCTTGCGGGCGTTCCACTCGAGATAGTAGCCGTTTTCCATTGCCATTTTGTTGAACAACAGTTGCAGACAACCATACCCTGCAAGCCCTAATTTGCCTATCATTAATTTGGTGTCGTCGTCGAAGTAGCACACGAGCGGTCTATAGTCTATTCCTTTTTTGATGTTCATAATGTTTTCCCTTTGTAACAATTATAGCACACTTTTTCGACAACTCGCCCAAAAATCTCGGCGGGGATAGCCCCGCGGCTACAGGTACTGTCCCTACACGCAAGCCATCTTCGCAGACGGCGTAGTTTATTCTTTTTATGAATTGTATATCCTCGGCGGGGATAGCCCACGTCTGCGGGTACTATCACTACAAGTCATATACATTTTTGGGCGGCGAAGTTGTTTTATTCTATATTATTTGTATTCTCGGTGGGATAGCCCCGCGGCTACAGGCACTGTCCCTACCACCTAAGACATTCACGCGGACGGCGTTTATTTATGCCCCCCCCTATAATTGTTACCCCTTTAAACCACCTATTCTATAATAAATCACATTTTTAAGTTTTATTTTCAAAAACAGTCACACTAATTACTTACTTTTATCCAATATCTCTTGTTTTATTGGAGTAAGCGGAGAAAATCGGGCGTTTTTTGTTCCGCAGTATTTTGCTGCGCCGCGCAATTGTTGCAAATTTTCCGCTTGCTTTTTGCGCAAAAAATGGTATAATATGTTCATAATTGATTATAAGGAGAACTATTATGTTATTAGACGAAATCAAAAAAGCAAGTATGCAAGCACTAAAGGAGCGCGACAAGGTCGCGCGCGCGATTTATGACGTTGTCATCAATAAGTGTCAACTTACGCTTGTCGAAAAGCGCGCTAAGGGCGAAGAACTTGTTGACACGGATGTTTTGCAAATTATGCAAAAAGTCGCAAAGGAACTTGCGGAAGAAAAAGAAAACTATTTGAAAGTTGGGAACACGGACGAAGTCGCTAACATCGAAAGACAGCAAGCAATTGTTGCGTCGTACCTACCGCAAATGATGAGCGAGCAAGAAATTGTGGCGGAGATTGAAAAACTTGACGACAAGTCGATTGGCTCGGTTATGCGCCACTTCAAGCAAAACTTTGCGGGCAAGTGCGATATGGCGCTTGTTCAGCGTCTTGCAAACCCACGCAAGTAATACAAAACACAAAGGATAAATATTATGGATTTTGCATCAATATTCAACAATTTTTGGTCAACCACTGGCGTGACCTTGATAAAAACATTCGCGATAATCGTTTTGGGGCTACTGCTCATCAAAATTATTATGCGATACGTCAAAAAAGTGTTTATGGCGTCGCAAATGGAGGCGGGCTTAAGTTCTTTTCTATTGTCCGTCATTCGCGCCGTGCTATATGTTTTGCTGATTTTTCTCATTTTCTCGACGCTTGGCGTCTCGATGGGCGCATTCATTGCCGCATTATCTGCTGCAGGCTTAGCAGTCGCTCTTGCACTGCAAGACAGTTTGAGCAACCTCGCCTCAGGCATTCTCATTTTGGTAAACAAACCATTTGTTGAGGGCGACTACATCCGCGTTGGCTCAGATGAAGGCACGGTGAAGTCAGTGCGCATTTTCACGACACAAATTGAGAGTTATGACAAAAAAATTATAACTATTCCAAACAAATCAGTCATCAACAGCAATGTTGTCAACTACACTTCAAGCCCAACTCGCCGCGTGACAATCTTGTTTTGCGTACCATATAATGCGGACATTGATTACATTAAAAAAGTTATTTTCGAGGAATTTAAAACCTGCAAATACGCAATCAAGTCGCCCGAAATGTTCGTCGGCATTGAAAACTACGATGAACACGGCGTTCAAATGACTTTAAAAATTTGGAGCAAAGCAGAAGATTATTGGGGACTATACTACCTCGCGTATGAAAAACTTACGCGCGCACTTAATGAGGCGGGCATTACAATCACAAACGACCACTCTATCATCAATATTTCGGACACTGAACGCAAATTGAAAGAAAACGAAACGCGCAAAGCAATTTTTGAGAGCAAACTGAAAGCACAAAAAGAAAACAACGAAAAAGCCGCAAAAACAAAGCAAATTGAAAAACAAGCGGAAGAAGTAGAAAAAACGCAAAATTTTGAAACAAAAATTACTACAGTAGAAGAAAACGCTGATATTTTAGAAGAAAAACCAAAGAAAAAACGTAAATTTTTGTGGGGGCGTAAAAATGATGAAGAAAATTAATCAAAAAAATGCTACAACCCGCAATTTTGCTGCGTTTTTGGCAAAAAACGCTAAATTGTGGCTAAACTTTATTTTAGCACTTGCACTTTTGGCACTACTTATGCCAATTTGCGCACTATCCTGCACAAAATCAATACCAAAGCCGCAAATTTTGAGCGCATACGCGCAAGATTCGACAATTACATCTGAGGAATTTCCAGCGGAAAACTTTACTGCATTTACCACGCAAACAATAAATTTCAAAATTTACTCGCAATATGAAATTGAATGCACAAATAATGACGGGCTAACACTAAATACTACAACAATTTCAACTGATTACTATCTTGTATCTGTCACAAGTGCAAAGCCAATCACGTCACAAATAATTGTCAAAAACAAGTTTGGTGGCGTGGCATTTGCAAACTTTAGTTTTGTCGCATATAAAATAAACACAATAAAATTAATTCCATATCAAGCAAAATTCAATGCAACGGGCGACAACTATTTGCAAGTTTGCTACAATGACAATCCTCAACTCATATATAGCGGCATCATTATTAGCGAACTCGAAAAAGGCAGCGCGACGATCGAAGATTTAAACCCAAGCCATATCACTAAATCAATTAATCCGCATATGATTGTACTCAATTTTGAAAATGTTGATTACACCCAATACATCGGCGCAAAATTTGTTGTCGCTTCAAAAAATGACAGAGCAAGCGTTGATTTAGAAATTGAAAATTTACCATTTACAAACACATTTACATTGCAAGAGTCGACACTTGACTACTTTGCAAGCAGCAAACTGATTACTGTAAATGTGTTGGTGGATGCAAACAGTTTTGCGACTTTTTCGCTTGCCTCAAACTCTTTTGCACAATTTGCAAACATTGAGAAAGTTGCGTCGGGCGAAAGTTTTGACACCTATGCCCTATCAATTGACATTTCAAGCCTTAGTGCGTCGACCGAAATTATGATTTCCGCACTAACTGCAAGCGGCAGCATTGAACGCGCTTTGAGACTCAATCCTATTAGCACAATTTCAAAAATTGTAATTTCTGCAAGCAAAACTTCGCTAAAATCGGGCGAAAAAGTTACTTTTACCGCAATTTTGAACGATGATGACACGCTTTCAAGCGAAATTGACTGGTATGTCAACGACCAAAAGGTCGAAACAGGCACACAATTTGGATATACGCGCAAACAAGGCGGTGCGTTCACCGTCTATGCAAAAGTCGGCGAAACGCAAAGCAACAGCGTTTCACTCAATGTCTCGTACAATAACTCGGACCTCATCATTTGGTATATTGTTTTTGCAATTGCACTTGTAATTTTAATCGGGCTTATCATTTTTAAAAGAAAAAAGAAAACTTTTATTTCTTCAATGTCGCTGACTGACCGCGCGCGAAAATTCATCCCACGCTACAAAACATACATCAACAAGTACACTCGTCACCAATTCTTTGACCTTGTGTACGACATTGCAAATTTGCGCGAAGATGTAATGTTTAATTTTGACGAAACGAAAGATTTGTGCTTCGAAAAAGCTAGCCGCGAACTTGCGGACGCCCACAAGATTGTTCGCACAATCTACAAAGCGCCAAAAGAAGAAAAAAAGGCGCTGCTTGAAAGCAATCTTTCTTCTTTCGAATCAATTATGAATTCAGTAATTGACGACTTAGACGACTATGCGCAAAAACATCCTGATCAAGCAATCTTCAAGCGAAAAAATAAAATAAAATAAAATAAAATAAAATAATGATGTGTAATTGAATTTATAAATCAAATAGTTTTTAATTGCATTATTCAATCTACTTAATTGAAACAAATTTGTATTAACAAATAAAAAAAATAATCTATTTATTAGATATAAATAGATTATTTTAATAATCACAAACGTTTTATTATTAATAAAATGAATGCAAAAAAAATAGGAAAAATCGCAAAATTGTGCGGTTTTTCCTATTTTTCTGTTTACAATTTCTTTATTTATTGTTTAGCGCTTGAATATACCTATAAGCAATGCAAGAATTCCCCAAACGCCAATTAGTGCGTAAAGTGCAGTAAGGACAATTCCCCAAATGTTGGTCATTTCCATTTCGACAACGCCCGTGTTCAAACTAATTGTGAAAAAGTTGTCAACCTTGAATAATGCCACGCCCGTGTCAATATCAAAATCTTTTGTTGCTCCAACATAAATCTTTTTATCCTTGATTTTGTAGTACCAATCTCCCGTATCATATCCAGCAATATCTGTTTTTATTTTGCCGTCAAACGACATTTCAACACTATACTTTACTTCCGCTCCTGCAATTGTTGATGAACCGCTGTAACTCCCGAATGGGTAGATATAAAACGGGAAAGCAAATGTTATTGTCAATAACGCTGCACTCAGCAAAATTCTAATTAAACCTTTCATATTTCTTCACCTCTCCTTATATTCTAACAATTTTCGCAAATTTTGTCAATATTTTGCGCCAATTTTGCAAGACATATCGTAAATTAGTTCCCTTATAAAAATAGTTATTATTAAAATAACAATCAACAAACAATTGCTAAAATTAAATATACTGTGCCTGATAATTCCTTTAATTAGATGTTATAAAGAAAAGTTCAACTTCAATTGCTGAAAAGAATTAATAATACTATTCTGTATTATTTGTTCAAGTCGTTCTCACTCGCTACAAATTGAAACGCAGGCAATTCTTTTAACTCGCGCGAATGTGCATAACTCATTCCCGAGACGTTTGAAATAATCTTTAATTTTAAATCAACCAGAACACGAAACGTACAATCGTCATCATCCTCGATACCACTTGTCAAACTCCACCTAAAACCCTCGCCCTTTGCCTGCGTCAAAAATTGTTTGCGATTGTTTTCATTCAGCACAACAATGAATTGTTCATCATTAAAATCACACAAAACCGTATCTCCCCTCCAATCTCATTCCATTGTTTGCAGTTGTTTGATATGCAATTCCAATTTCAGCTTTACACTATATTTTATCATTATTCCCCACTTTTTTCAAGTGCTTTAACGTACAAAACGCTTTTTATTTCTTTTTGCGAGAAAGAAAGCAAAACCAAAAAATAATTTGTAAAAAGCAAAAACATACAAACAACGCCAACAAAATGCGAGCGGAGGTTGTACATTGTTGTAGCATTGTGTGGTATGAAAATATCATAAATTGCACATCATAATTTGATAGCCCGACAATTGATAAATTGTTGGAATTTTCAAGAAAAAAATAAGGAGAAACAAATGAATAAAATTAGTTATTTTATTGCGACAATTGTTTTGTCAGTGTGCCTCATCGGCTTTAGCGCGTGCGGCGGCAGCAACAAGGGCAAAACAATTCAAGGCGCGGAAGCGGTAGGTCTCAAGGTGTATTATCACGTCAGCGAAACTATCGACTTTGCGTCAGTTAAAATCAAAGTCACCTATGACGACAAGTCAACGACGGAACTAACAAAAGGTGAAGTCGACATTGACTCTACAAACGCAAAGGCGGACACACAGTTTGTACTTGGCACAAACGGACTTTCCGCACAACAAGGCGGCAGCCTCACTGCGGGCGAATACAAAATCACGTGCCAAATTGTTGGCGACAAAACAAACGCCAAATACGAACTTATGACAGTAATTGTATCGACGGATATGTCGCTTGTCTACGATTTACAACTTTTTGAAGCCCCGCAATTTATTGATACATTTAATGAAAATAATCAATCATCCGCGACAAATGAAAGCAATTTTTATAAGACGACCGACTACTATGTTGGCGACGACAACGCGTTTGTGCTTAATCCAGTGCTCAAATTAATGAGCAAAAAGGACGCAAGTATTGCAACGGTTACTGATTTCAAGGCTAATGTTAAAGTCGAAATCAAGGGTGCGGACGCGTTCAGCGAAGTCACGGACGACACATACTTTGATTATGCTAACTTCAAGTTCAATTTCAAGGAAAGCGCAATCGGGCACAAATTTAGAATTACAATGACCCCAGCCGAATTTGATGCTGACTTTGCGGGTAACCCAATTCAACCCGTTGTGTTTACGGTTGTAGTTGCGGACGGCTACAATGTTTACGACGCTGTTGACCTTGGTAGAATCAACATTGTTTCGGACAATGTGAAAAATCAAATCACTGTGGACAGCAATTCGTGGAGTCGGGACGGCAATTCGTGGGGACGCACATTTTACACAAACACACAAGAAAATACGCGCAAAAATATAAAATACAGCGACATTTGGTTGCCTTTCCTTGCTAGCGAGGGCAAAACCGATTTAGAACCCATCAACGGCGTTTTCCTTCACGGCAACATTAATGTGACACCTAACGACATTCCTAGCGAATACTTTATTGGCGAAGCGGAGGCTGCTGCAAACGGCGCAAGCAAATCGGCAGGTTCTTTGCGCGACTGCGCTGAACTTTACACACACTACCTTGAAAATGATTTTACTTTCAACGGAAACTTGTTCAAAATCGACTTCAGCGCTATCCCTTGGTGCCGCAACAATAAAGACTATGATCCGTTCTACTTCCCTGACGAAGGTGCAGACACACACGCGACACCGGGGCACGCAACTGCGTTTGTTATGGCAAACAAGTCGGATGAAAGCAACAACACAAAGGCGTACTTTATAAATGTTGAGGCAGTCGGCAACACTGCAAATGCATCACTCAGTGCAAAAGAAGGCGAGGACCTTTTGGCGGCTGGCGGACTTATTATGATAAAATCAATCACGTCAACAACTGTTGCTGAAAACAATATCGCAAAAGGTTGGATGATTGCGTGGTTTGCTGAAATGACCGACAATATCAACTCTCTTGAAATGAATTATATCAAAACATATGACTGCTTCAACAGCGGAATTTACAACTACGGCAGCGAAAAGAACACACTCGCGAACTCCGAGTTCAAGCGCTTCGGCGGTCCAGTCATCCTTGCGACAAGCATCGCGACGGATTCAGGCGAAAAGCGCGATGGTGTCGGCTTTACGATTGATAAAAATACAACTACGCTTGAAAGTTTCGTCAACGGCACGGAAGCGTGGTTTACAATTGTCAAAGCAAATACAATCGTGGCGCCATTCTTCGCGCTCGACCAATTGTTCAATGCGTACGGCAACACGGTTTTGCAAGCGCAAGAAGGTAAAAATTATATGAATATGATAGCAATTTGTCTTGACTCAGATACTGTTACGTCTACCGACCCAACATACGCAACTCTCGAATATGGCAACAATAAATACGCGCTCGACAAAGATGAAAACAACCCTATCAATCAAATTTGGACGCAAGCAAAAACTGCCGTATTCCTCTCGAGTGGCGGACAAATCGCATATATGCCAAATGAAAAATCTATAACATTCATAAATGATGCAACAACCTTTACAGGTGACAACCTATTCATTGCCTACCCAATGAATGCAACGGCAACGGCAGGCGTCCTTGTCTCTCTCTACACAATCACCGCCGCTTAATGCAAATTCACTTAGCAAAATATGATAATCAATTTATTATAACTATACAATGGTTATTTAATTATCAAAGAAAACTTATTTGATTATGAAAAAACTCTTTAAATGAAGAACAAATCTAAATTCTTCATTCTAAAGAGTTTTTTTTACGTATCCATCTAGAGCAATTTAGGCAGTCCATCTTTACTAGGCGCAAGATCCCACACATTTTCGTCAAGATTATCATACCCTAAAGTTAGTATGTTATTAACATTTTGATATCCCGTTACATCGCCCAAAATTTCACCTTTCTTTTGATAAACGGCATAATTAACGTGTTCATAAACTGGATCACCATTCCTATCATTATAAAGTTTTATATTCTCATCATAATCATAATAAGCAATGTTGCTAAGCAAAGTTTCCGCTACTGTATGTGCAAAATCATATGCGTGAACATATCGCGACTCTTGTCCATCCGTATTATCACCCATATTGCATTTTTTTGCGTAAGCGTATGAATTTTCAACCCTGCCTAAAAGCTTTCCGCCAAACCCGCACAAATATACATCGTGACGTACGCCTCTAAAAATACCGCTGACAAGCCCTTCTTTGCCTGTCATAGTGCCTGAAGCACCCGAATCTTTGATACTTCCTTTGTAATACCCAACTAAAAGACCTACCCACGTTGCAGCAGTAACCCTATTCCCGCCATACGAGAATACATCAAACATAGCATCATTAACAATTGTTTTTTCAATCACGCCACTACTACTTATTTCTTTACCAACAACTCCGCCAATAAAATTACTATCAGTATCACTTGATAATTTTCCTGTAATTGAACCGTAATAACTACATCTTTTAATTCGCGCGCAATCCGATTCTCCAACAATGCCTCCGATATTGCACGCGTGTAATGCTCCAAGCTTTAATGTCATTTTTGAATTTATATTTTCAAAATAGCAACTATCCGCATAACCCACTGCGCCACCAAAACTTGTCATAAGTCCTTCATTTATGACAATTACTCCATACAGGTCACAATTTTGGAATCTAGTATCGTGCGCTTCGCCTACAAGTGCTCCCACATATAATTTGTACGCTTTTTCATTTCCTTCTGCGTCAACTTTGACCGAATATTTCCAACTTATAGCAACATTAAGCTTAAGGTTTTTTATAGTTGCTTTGTTGGTATATGCAAAAAGCCCCATTTGCATTGTATCGGAAACTTTGTTGTCTTCATTATATGTCCACCCCATACCTTTAACAGTGTGCCCATCACCATCAAATTTACCTGAAAATTTTTTTATTGGAACCCAGTTTGCGCGCACACTTCCGTCCTCATTATAATTTGTCAAATCAATATCATTGCCAAGTTTATAGGAATAACTAGGGTTCAACCTTACAGCATTTAATTCTTCGCAGTCAGTTATAACATACGGGTCGCTTTCAGTTCCTGAGCCAGTTTCATAAATGTGGCTTACATCAACACGTTTATCGCCTTCAGATTTTTTACCAAAAATTCCACACCCGCAAAAAAGTCCCGCACATAAACAAATTATTAATGTCGTAATAATTATTTTATAATTCATTGCTGCACCCCTCTATTCTTCACTTTTTATTGTCAGGTTTTTATATTCATACGGAATATCATTGTAAATAAGTTTGGGGAGCAAATCACCTTCTTCTTGCGTCCAAATGCCCTGCCCGTCGGGAAACTCAACCATTTGCCCAACAGTTGCTTTCATATAAATTCCTTCTTCTTCAATAAAGTGGTTTGGCTTAATTGGGTGATATATCCCTGCAAAGGATTGATTATAGTAATAACAATTGCTTACAAAATGGTCATCCCCGCCAAAAATTACGCCATATCCGGTTGTATTCGTTACTGAAAGATGCGAAATAACATTGTTTATTTTCCCGTCCGAAATACCTGCCACGCCTGCAACCATAAATTGGATGTAGTATTCCTCTTGCTCAAAAAGTGTTACGGGAGGCTGATATTCTTCACTCACACTAAAGACAGCCGCACAGTTTTTAATACTGCCATCTTTCTTATTTATCCCTGCTATACCACCTACTACATATGGCATATTAGATTTGTAATCGGTCAAACTTAATTTGCTTTTTAGCACTGCATTCAAGCGCACTTTGCCCACATCGCTCACACATTTTTCGACCGTACCATTTAACATCCCTACTATTCCCCCAACACAAGTGGTGCTAACAAATTCTTCACTATTTAAAACTTTTCCTGTTCTATTTAATTCGCTTCTACCCTTGCGAACATAAGCAGTAACATCTAGCGTTCCATTGAACACACAGTTTTCTATATTTGTGCCATAGCCCGCTATTCCACCTACGCGCTGACGCCCTTCGCCGTTTCCTGAGTATATGTTTGTTGTAATTTTCACACTTGATGTGCAGTTTCTAATTGTTCCAGTAGATTCGCCAACAAGTCCACCAATTGCGCCATAATCAGTATTTGCCTTAAAAGTGCCTGTAACGTGACAATTTTCAATCAAATTATCGGACGAGTTAGCAATAGTGCCCAAATACCAAAAATTGTTGTTACAATCTATGTTTACATCAAGATTTAGATTTTTGATTTCGCCAGAACATGACCCAAACAAATTATTATTTAGATTTTTTATCGTGTGGTTATCTCCATCAAAATATCCTTCAAACGGGACGATAGGTTTCCATATAGTAGTTGGATTACCATCAGAATCTTCTCCTTCCCAATCGGCTAAATCAATATCAACAGTTAGTTTAAAATAACGTTTAAATTTATCTAGCTTAGACATAGAACTTAATCGATATGCATTGTCAACAATATATGGGTTTGATTCAGTGCCCTTGCCTTCCGCATAAATCTCTGATGCAATCTTCTCAATTTTGTCATTATATTTTTTTTCGTTTATTGCTCTTGCTATTGCACCCCCGCCTATTAAAACTCCGATTACTACTATAGTGATTATAATCTCTTTCCACATATTCTCATCCCCACTGCACTTAGATTTGATCGCATAATACAAAATGCGGTACTATATTATTTGTGATACTGTTTGCTTTTTATTTTATATTTTTTAGTGATACTGTTTTTTTCGCGGCAAAATTGCAGTCGTGCAACGGTTTGTTGCACGACACATTTTGCCATTGCACGATTGTTTTTGCGCTCGCGCTTTTTTACTTTTGCACATTTTTTCCCTATTGCGCAATTTTTCTCTCTTGTGACATTTTTTTAATTATTCATTAATTGTTTTTTCAATTATTCGTTGTCAGCGCCGCTTGTTGCTTCGATTGCGTTGCTGACATCTTCCCAAAGGTCGTCAATGCTGCTTGTTGCGTTTATTTTGTACGTTACGGTCATCTCGGATGTCGATGACGATGTTGTTGTTTGAGAAGTAGTTGTAATACTTTTGATTTTACCATTCTCTAATGTAAAGGTTATGTTATTATTTGATTGAGTATTTGCGTCCTCCATACTCGTCATTGTTACAACAAAACTACTAGAATTCTTTTGAATTTTCATTTGGGCACTTTCACCAGCAGCCATAAATTCAACTACTTCGTCAATAGTGCTAAAATTCCAAAAAACTCTCATAATTGCAGATGTCAAAAGCGCCTCTAACATTGCTTCTTGAAATTCACTTTCATTGGTATATGTTGTTTTTTCAAAAACATTATTATACTTTTCGTAGAATGTTTTATTCTTGACGTCAATTTGAATTTTCTGCGCGATAGATCCCACCTCTGGAGCCCCTTGATTTATGTCAACAAGATAACTAAATACTGCTTTTTGAGTCTTAGCATCATATGTTTCAGTAATCATAGGAGTGTTCCCTTGATATGCTGTAATTGTATAATCATTAGCAAGAGTATTATTTATTACTTGACGAAGTTCAGCAAACAACGCGTTTTGTTGCTCAGCATTTTGATCTCCAGTTTCGTCATCCCCGCTTGGTTCATCGCCGCCCCCTGTGGTTGCGTTGTCAAACTTTGAAAAGTCAGTTGGCATAATTGTGCTATCGTAGGTGTAAGTTATTGATTGCGTAGCCGTATAAAGCATCGTTGGCTCGGCTGCAGTCCCGTCATAACGCTCGTACTTTAGTTCCGTTGATGTCAACTTTGTGTCCGCTTTATATATTGCGGTTGCTACACAGCGAATCTTTGCTGCACCCTCGCCTTTTTCGTTGCTAACTCGATAAATTGCAACATAAAGATTGCCGACTTTTTGGACGTTTTTCTCGAATGTTGCTTCACTTTCAAATGCAACTCCAAATACTTCCGCAAACATTGCATTCAATTCTACACTAGTTGGTTCTTGAATTTGAACGGCAAGTGCACCACTTCCAATTGAGTACTCATCTCCTACTTGATTTGCTGGTACTTCTTCCACACTTTTTTGAACTGTTGTTCCCGCGCTTTGGTAGGTATACAGATTATATGTATTGCCATTTTTCTTCAAGTACGCTTCGCTTACCATTGAATCACTTGTAGCAACATATGCAAATTCGCCCGTTTCACCATTATAAGATACCACTCCTATAGTATCAACGTTGACTTCCTCAAATAACATTCCAACGCCATTAGCAGTCATTCTTACTGTATAAGACCCCTTGTACTCCGCTGTTGTTTTAAGCGCATTTTCAAACGCTACCTTTGCAGAGTTTTCTTCATCTCCGCTTGGCTCGTCACTAGGCTCATCGCTCGGTTCGTCGTCTCCACTTGGCTCGTCGCTAGGTTCGTCGCTTGGTTCATCGCCGCCACCTGTGGTTGCGTCGTCAAACTTTGAAAAGTCAGTTGGCATAATTGTGCTATCGTATGCATATGTGATTGTTTCGGTTTGCGTGTATGACAAAGTTGCTTCGGTTGCAGAACCACTAAAAGTCTCATACTTTGATGCGATTGACGTCAACTTTGTGTCCGCTTTATATGTTTCGGTTGCCACGCAGCGAACTTTTGCTTCGCCCTCGCCTTTTTCGTTGCTAACTTCATAGGTCGCGACATTAAGTTTGCCGTCCTTTTTGACGCTCTTATTAAATGTCGCTTCAGTTTCAAACGTAACACCGAATACTTGCGCAAACATTTCGTTTACTTCTTCGCTGGTCGGTTCTTTGACTTGCACGCCTGACATCCCGCCTGCGATTGAGTATTTTCCAACTACCTCACTTGCTGGTAATTCTTCCACACTCTTGTCGATTGTAGTTCCTATTTTTGTATAGGCATATTTTTTATAGGTATCGCCGTTTTTCTTCACGTACATTTCATCTGCTACAGAACCGCTTGATATAATGTACGCGAACTCGCTCGTTTCGGCGTTATAGGTAATAACGTCCGTATCTTCGCCAGTCATTGCATTGCTTTTAGAAGTCATTCTTACTGTATAAGAACCCGTGTACTCAGCCGTCGTTTTGACTGCTTTGTCAAACGCGTCCTTTGCGGCGCTATCACCACCGCCAAACAAATCGCACGCGCTGAACATTACTGCTACAACAAACATCGTTGCGATTAGTAGCGCATACTTCACTGCGCCAAAAACATTTTGTTTTGTCATAATTGTTTTCTCCTTTCCCTCATAAATTTTCGATATTTATACTTATATATATGTATACATTTGCGTATAAATGTAGATAAATATATACATATATGTTATACACGCAACGCAACAAATTGTCAAGTATTTTCGGCAAATTTTTCCTCGATTTGCCATTTTTTTACATAAATTGCGCCTAATCGCCGCCACAAATCTACATAATGCACAACATATTGCCATCCCACCACTTAAACAACAAAAAAAAGCGGAACAGTCACCCAACTGCTCCGCTCTAAGTTATTTTATTAAAAATATTATTATTGTATCTTACGACAAGTCACGGTATTAGTGAAACTTGGCGGGGCTATTCCCGCTCGTCGTCTTCATCGTCAAAATCGTCGTCTTCTTCATCCTCTTCATCATCGTCAAAATCGTCGTCAAAGTCCTCGTCCGAAATATCTTGCGCAAACTCGTCCTTTGCAAGTTCGTCAATTTCCGCAAAATTCAAATCCGAATCAATCGCGATGTCGTCAAGGTCAGTAGAAATACCCGCGTCGTAGCCGTCGTCAATATTGCCGATTGACGCCATCGGCCCCAAATTCTCCTCTTCCTCATTATCGTCCTCAACGCCGTCATCATTAATATAGTCGTGCCATTCGGTAAGGTCAATGTCATCCATATCCGCACCTTCCGCCTCTTTCTCAGCTGCACAACTAGCGCACATAATTTCGTCATCAGTGATGTAGTTTGTCTTGCAGATTGGGCACAATTCAAGGTCGATGTCGCACGCAAGGTCGTCGTGTCTTGAATTCATTTCGTTGATGCAAACACTACAATAATCTTCCCCTTTTTTTATGTAGTTGAGTTCACATCTAGGACATCTTTTATATACTGTTTTCATAATTATTTTTTCTCCTAACATTTTTTAAAAAGGTTTAGTATATTTTAATGATTTTTGATACAAAAGTCTACTATTTTGACACACTTTTTCAATTTTAAGCACAAAAAATACCGATAATTGCTAAGTTTAGAGTTATTGACACCTCAAAAACAGAAATCTATATCACGCAACACAGCACAACCACGCCATCCTACTCGCGCTCGGGCAGTTGATGATTGCGAACATATATCGCTCGTTCGTTGTTCAATACGTCGCAATTATCCGCCCCGATATACTTTCTATACTTGCGCAAAATTTCAATCCCGCCTTGAGTATAAAGTGGCGCGCCGTGCGCAACCAACTTTTTTGCAAAGTCCATATTGTTGATAATCACGGCATATTCAAGCGGCTCGGCATAAAACATTGAATGCCCATTGTAGGCACGCCCGCCCACCAAAATGTTCGCATTTTTTTCTAGCAACAAATCAAAACATTTACTCGCCGAACTATTAATCGCGGCAAACACAAAATTGTCCGAACGCAAACTAAGCCCGCAATCAATGAGCGTGGATAGCCCCTCACTGTCGTCATTTTCAATCGCCGAATAGGCAATTGAGGACGCTTTTTCTCCCTTAATTAGTCGCTGTATATAGTCTTTTAATTTATTATAGTTCTCCATTATCAATTAACACCCTTTAATCCTTTTTCAAAGTCACCTCATAAATGTTTTTACTGTCCATATCAATGCGAACTTTGTCGCTAATTTCAACATCGGCAACAACAAACACTTCTTCATCCGTCGCAAGTAGCGGCAAATTATCTCTAAGTCTTGCAGGAACTTTTTTATTGACAAGAAAACTCTTCAACTTCTTCGTTCCGCCACCAAATTTTTCAAAAACATCGCCGTCGCGCCTAAATCTCCACACGACACCTTTGGGTAGTTTGTCGGCGTCAAATTTCAGCACGCCCTCGCGCATTGTAGCGTCGCTGGTACGCTTGATAATTAGCGTACCCAAACCGTCTATTTTTATGCGCCCTGAGCGAAACGCCCACGTTTGAGCATTAACTTTCGGCTTCTTTTGAAAAATCGTAATATAATCATATTCGCAAACTGCAAAAATCTTGTTAGGAAGTGAAACTTTTGACCCGTTTTCGCCCATTTTTGCAAGCGCCTTTATCATTTCAATATGTTTTGACTCAATGTCGGCATAGACGTCAAGGCTTGTAAAAGCGTGCCTAATCATACGATTGACAATTGGCTCAGGATACACAAAGTAGTTGCGTGGCAACTTGACTACATCCTTTTCAGTGATAACCGCGTCAAGATTGACAAGCGAATCAATGTATTCGTCGTCCTTTTTGCAAATTGCTCCAAAGTTGGCAAGATTTTCTTGACAGTTTGGAAACTTTGTCTCAAGCATAGGGAAAATTTCGTTGCGAATGAAATTGCGCGTATATGTACTATCTACGTTGGTCTCATCCTCAACATACGTGAGCGCATTTTCGGCGATGTACTCGTCGATTTCCTTGCGTGAAACGTTGAGCATCGGGCGAATGAATATTCCTTCACTCGTCATCGCCATACCGCTGGCACCATTCAACCCAGCGCCGCGCAAAATGTGCATTAACACTGTTTCCGCTTGGTCGCTCATATGGTGCCCAAGTGCAATTTTATCGACAAGTCCTTTCTTTATAAGCGCGCGAAACATCTCGTAGCGCCCCTCGCGCGCCGCTTGCTCAAGCGTCAAGTGACGCGTGCGCGCCAAATTGTAAGAATCAATAACAAACTTGTAGCACCTAATGCGATTTTCCTTGCAAAACTCCGCCACAAAGCGCGTGTCACGATCGGACGTATCGCGAATACTGTGGTTGATGTTGACGCACACAACCTCGATGTCCAAATCTTCGCGAATTGAGTTCAAATAGTTTAACAAACTAATGCTATCTCTGCCACCGCTGCACGCTACGCCGATGATGTCACCCGCCTTTGTAATTGCTTTCATATTGTCGTAAACTTTCTTAAATGTCATAACTTTTTTCTCCGCGAGATATTATATAACATATTTTGCAAAATTTCAAGAGTTATGTACATATTTATAATGAAAATCTTATTTTCTTCTTTATTTCACAAAATTGCGTCTAAACCCATAAGTTAGTTTGACCCCTTCCGGCAAGGCTCGCCTTGACCGCAGATTTGGTTGCTGTCTCACAACAACATATGCACACCAACTTACACCTGCACCTGTGCCGTTTGGCACCGGTCGAAATGGCAAAGAAATGAACAACTTACCATAAAATAAGTAAAACATTATAATTTTTTCTCCTAAATGCTTGACTATTCTCCTATTTTTGCATATAATTTAGGAGAATAACGCAAGGGATTAGGAGAATGAGAACTTTTAATTATACAGATTTAAAGAACACTAAGTGGGACAATGAGATTGTGGCATATGTTGCGCAAATTCACGAACACAAGGCAAAGCAAGAATTATATCTAAAGCAAAAACCACAAGAACTACAAAAGCTTGTCGAAATTGCAAAGGTGCAAAGCACGCTAAGTTCTAATGCTATTGAGGGCATTAGGACAACAAACACGCGGCTAAAACAACTTGTCAATGAAAAGACAACGCCAAAAAATAGAGATGAAGAAGAAATTGCGGGCTACCGTGATGTTTTGGAAACAATTCACGCAAGTTTTGAGTATATACCTATTACCCCAAATTATATTTTGCAACTTCATAAAATGCTTTATAGTCATTCTTCAAAAGCGATTGGGGGAACTTTTAAAAACGTTCAAAACTATATAAGTGGCACAGATTCAAACGGTCAAACTTATACAATTTTCACACCTCTACCGCCGTTTGAAACGCCTATTGCTATTGAAAACATTTGCAATGAGTTTAACAAAACTATCGCGGAAAATGAAGTTGACCCGCTCATTTTGATACCGATTTTCATACACGACTTTTTGTGCATTCACCCATTTTTAGACGGCAACGGCAGAATGAGTCGTCTGCTAACGACGCTACTACTTTATAGGTGCGGCTATATGGTGGGCAAATACATTTCACTTGAAGCCAAAATCGCAAAAAACAAAAACCTTTACTATGACGCGCTCAAGCAATCTCAAGAAAACTGGCAAAGCGGCAAAGACAACCCCGAAAGTTTTATCAAATATTTGCTAGGAACAATCATAGCCGCCTATAGAGATTTTGAAGAAAGGGTTGATATTGTATCATCAAAATCTACCGCACTAGAAATGGTTAGAAAAGCAGTAACCTCTGTTATCGGCAAGTTTAATAAGTCGTCTATCATTGCCCTGTGCCCTAGTTTGAGTGTCAAATCTATTGAAAGTTCGCTCAAAAAACTTGTAGATGAAAATTTTATCGAAAAACAAGGCTTAGGCAAAAATACCTACTATATTAGAAAAAATTAATATTCATAAAAATTAAAAAATAAGACCGCATTGACAACTAATTCAATGCGGACTTTTTCTTTTTTGGTTTTACCCTTACGAGGTATTGATAAGGTTTTCCTTTTCCTTTTCAAAGGGTTTCAATTTATATTATTTTTTGCTTTTTCCAGTTAAACTTTTGCGCGTGATGAGCACAATTGCGACACAAATGCCGACAACTGCCAAAATGATAATGATTGCCAAAACAATTTCAAGTGTTGACGATTTTTTATCTTTGTCCGCTACTGTTGCAACTGTTTCGTTTTGCGCAAATTGTTTATTAAGGTTTTCAATTTTGTTTGCGCTTTCGTAGTTTGCGACACTTGTTGCGACAAAAGCAATTTTGATTTCGTTTTCACTTTTCAATGAGTCATATGAAAGGCTGAACTTATTGTCGACAACATCGATTTTCTTTTGATTGAGCAAAACATAGTCGACTTGCATACCGTCGTTTGGCGTGAGCGTATACTCAATTGTTTCGCCCGAATTGAGCATTGCGACGCCGTTTACATCGGTTGTACCGACTTTAGCGGACACTTTGCCGCCAACTGTCGTTTGGTAGGCATAAACATTTTTTGTTTCGCTTGTGACTTTGCTGCTATCAACTGCCATAACCATAAATGGGCTGAACGAGTTGACGACGACCACGAGTCCATACTCAGTGACGACGCAAGGGATTTCCTCAGTTTGCGTCGGGTCAATTTTGCCGTCCGCGCCCTTTTTGAAGTGGTAAACCTTAAATGTCGTGCCTTTGTTTTCTGGTCCAAAGCCTTCTGGGAAGCCAAACGCGAGTTTCATATACGAGCCCGCTGGAATTTCTTGCAGCACGCCGCAAATGTGCAAGTCAAGTTCAAACGTAGCGCTTGCTTTGACGTCCTTTGCGTCGATGCCTGCTAATTCTATCGAACTATCCATCATATCGCTAGCCGTTTTGCTATCAGGCTTTGTAGCGACAAGCACAAGTTGACTTCTTTGATTTTCGGCAACTTGATTACCATACTCGTCGACAAATCCTGTCATACTCAAGTCTTGATTGTCAATCAAAGTTGGTTCGCCGTAGATGTTCATATACAATCTACCATCGTTGTAGACCTTGCTGCACACTGACCACGGTTTTGAGAATGTAAAACTTGCGGCGCGCGGTGCGGCGTTGCTTGTTTTGCCGACAATGTTTGTTGGCGTAATGTAATAAGTGAGCAAGTCGTGTTTATACATTTTGCTTGGCGTCAGTGTGAAACTGATTGTTCTATTTCCGTCGAAAACAACATTTTCAATTTTGACAAACGTTTGCAAATCGCTGTCTTTTGTGCTATAAATACTAATTCCAACGTCTTTGCTTTCATCCACTTTTTTGAGTTCGGCATCATACTCAATAGACATATCGTATGTGTTGCCTGCGTCCAAAATTGCGGAGTTGGACGGCGTCATATTGCGTGGAAATGGCGAACGCGGAACTGCATTGTAGAATTCATTGTATATGATGTCACTTTTTGCAAAAACAAGTTTTTCATCAAGTGACTTATATATGCCACCATTGTCAGGTGCTTGTGTTGTTGCGACAAAATGCATATTTTTGACATATGTGTTGAACGGCATTTTATCCACAACGCCATTCGCTTCAAGCGAGAAGAACTTTAGCCAACCCTCGTCCGTTTCTTCAATGCAGGCAATATATTTGCCTTCCTCTTTTAATTGCTTAGCGTTTTTGCCATTATATAGCACTGTGATTGACGAACTTTCGTATTCGGTTTCACTTTTCTTTGCACCATACTCAATTTTTGTTGTCAATTCCTCACAACCATAACTATATGTAGCAAGTGTTGGGTACTTGAACTCAAAACCCGATTGCGAAATGACGCCATTTTCGACATATGCGCTAGCATACTCAGCGCCGAGCAGCAAGTAATCTTCTTTGTAACTTGCTGCGTCATTGTATGTGCAGTCGACAAGATACCATTTGCCGTCGAGTGAAACATAGTTCCACGCGTGCGGCTCAAGGTTGTTGTTCTCATCATAGACATATCCAACGACTTCAATACACGGAATGTCTTGCGTATCCATTAATACTTTGAACGCGCGCGAATACCCTTCACACACGGCTTTCCCGTTGACAAGCGCGCCATATGGTGTGCGAATTGCGGAAGCAAGCGCCGCGTCATCCGCGCAAAAGTCGTAAATTGCAAGCGAGCAAATGAACGTATTTGCAAGCGCGACTTTTTCTTTTGGCGTCACTTTCAAGTCGAGTTCCGCCTTTAATTCTGTGACCTTGTTGTTAAACGCTGTCTTTGCGCTAGCAACATCCGTAGCGGTGCTAAAGCCGCCGTTTATATAATAACTACCGTATCTACCCGCGTCAATGCTAGCGGTATACTTTCCGTTTTGAACGGCAAAACTAAGCGATAGCGCGTCAAAATCTACATAAAAGATTTCAGGATGTTCAAGAAAATAAGCATCCCTGCCCGCGCCAAAGTCCTTGAGGACTTGGCTTGCGCCACTTTGGTACGCCTTGACATCGGCTTCGGTCAAAACCTTGTTTTCGATAAGGTCGTACTTTCCGTTGCCACTCTCTAGCGCGCCCGATTTGTTCATCGCATCAATCGCAGTATAAAACTTCTTTGCGTTATCATTTAGTTGGCTATAATAACTAAATGCGTTTTCGACGCTTGCATCCGCGCCACCAACCTTTGGCGGCAAGAAGCAAAGCAGCGCACAAAGTGCAAACACGCACATTGCAATAGCCGCAATGACGCTATATTTGTTTATTGTAAATCTGCTTTTATTATTTTTAGGCATAACAATATTTCCCTCCATTTTTCTTTTAATATTATATCAATTCTCCGCTCTCTTTGTCAAGTGACAGAGTCATTAACAAGTAAAAAGCGCTCCTACTCAACGACGCAACAAATAACTTGCTTGTAGGCGCTATCCCTAAATCCGCAACACTATCCCGAAAAAAGGTACATAGTAATTTAACTATGTACCCAATTACATATAGTGTCACCTAGCCCAACCTATAGCAGCGGGGCTATCCCCGCAAATTGTTTTGTTGTTAATTTCATTTAACGGTTCTAGCGCGCTCCGCGTCGATGCGAGCAAGGCGCGCCTTGGTTTTCTCAATTTTCTTATTGCCAAACAAAAAGTCGTAGGCGAGGACGAGTAGCCCTTGAATTAAATAAATGTAGTACTGGAATATGCGGTATATTAGCATCGCCCAAACGACTGTTCCCGACGTCAAGCTGAAGTACGCAAACATCGTGACGTACGAAATTTCCGCCACGCCCGCCGCGCCCGGCCACGGAATGTACGACAGCACCGCGTCAATGAGTGTGCACCAAATGAATACCGCCGAATATGTTGCCCAATCAAAATGCCCGTTGCTAAACATACACACGACGCACGCGGGTATCATAAATTTGACAACAATGTTCAAAAACGACGATAGCAGCATTGTCAACATCACAAAAATGTTTGACATAAAGTAGCGGAACGTCTTTTGATACTCCGAAACAAAACGCATAACTTTACGGAAAAGCGCCGTGTAGTCCTTGATAATGTGCATTTTGTCCAACAGTTTCAAAATCCAAATCGTCAGCGTCGGTCCCACTTTTTTGCTGACAGACAAAAGAAATACGAACGCCATAATGGTCGTGTTCAAAACCACTCCAACTACTGCTGCCGTAAACACGGTGGGGTCAAGTCCGCCCGCAATTTTTTTGCTGAAAATCAGCACGCTCATCGACACCAAAACTGCGACAATTTGATTGAAAATATAGACCGCAAACGGTATCGACGACGCCGTGCTGCCCTTAATGCCGCGTTTTGTCATATAGTATATTTGAAAAGGTTGCCCGCCCGTCGCAAGTGGCGTTATGTTGTCATAGTAGCGCCCAAGCGCCATTGTTTTATAACTTAGGAAAGGCCGCGAGTGTTTTGTCGAGCGCAAAATGAGCAGCCACCAACGGAACGTGTCCGTTACCATAAGCAGCGCAAAGCACCCAAGCGCCGCAAGCAAGTACCAAAAGTTTGCCACCGCAAACATATCGCCAATGGACGCCATACTGTCATCTTTGAGGCTCTGCGTGATAATGATTACTGCAATAATTGCAATGTTGACAATGAAAAAAATTAGGCTAAGAATCTTTGATTTTTTGCTCTTTTGTTTTTTAGTTTTTTCTTCCGCCTCAATGACTGCCTGCTCCGCAATTTGTTCCTGCGTGGCAATATCCTCAGGCTCTTTGTAAACAGTCAGCATCTCATCGAGCGGCTTAGTCTTACCCTTGCAAACAAAAAGCGCGCCGTGCTTACACTTTAGATGCACACTCTTTTTGATGATTCCCCTTTGGACGCGCAAGGACTCCTTTTCAATATTTTTTTCGTTTTCTGCCATTTGCCCATTAACCCTTTCACTTAGTATTAGTATAATAGCAAAAAAACATTTTTTTGTCAACACAAAACCCCCCACATACAAAAAAAGCACATAGTCAAATGACTATGTGCATAATGTGCTTTTGTGTCGTCCAACCAACATCCGTATTTGTGGCGTAAACCATACAAATATGACCACCCTATAGATACAAGTTCCCGTCCTCTAAGATTTATATACATAGTAATGTTCCCTGCACCAATGCTCCTGTCATACAAATACAGCGTCTCATAAATATTACTAGGTATACCACCTATAAAAGTAGTTCACTCGTAAGAACAACACGCCAGTGGCTTTGCCATCAGCCGCCCGCACCTGCAGAGCCCGTTGGACCTGTCGGACCTGTCGCGCCTGTGGCACCACGTGGGATGAAGAAATTGAGAGTATGCACATTGCCAACAATTGTGTCAGTAACGTATGCTTCTTCATCTGGCTCAAGAGTGGTGGTTTCGCCAACAGCAAAGATTGGGGAAATGCCGTCTGCGCCTGTTGCACCCGTCGCACCTGTCGGTCCTGTTGCGCCCGTCGGGCCGGTAACCCCTTGCGCGCCTTGCGGCCCTGTCGCACCCGTCGGCCCTATCGGTCCAACAATCGCGCCAGTCGCGACGACTGTGCTTGCCGTTCTAAAACGAGGCGTCGGGCAACAGCATCGACATCTAGTGCATCCGCAAATATTGCACATCTTTCACCTCTTGTTTTGTAGCACATTTTGTTTTGTGCTACACTTCATAGTATGCACGAAATTTGTTTGTGTGCAATTATATACGAAAACGGGGATAGCCCCGCTGCTGCAGGCACTGTTCCTACGCGCAAGTTGGTTACGTGGGCGGCGAACTTGTTTGCTTGCTATAAGCACTTGTTCTCGTGTGGGGATATCCCCGCTGGTGGCAAACGCCACTGGTACAAATACTGTACCTACGCCAAATTAACATACGCGGACGGCATTGTTTTGTGCCTTCTTTATACTCTCATCCTCGAAACAGACGCCGCTTGTGCAGATTTGGCGGGAAAACCCGCCGCTACAGGTTCGGTACGTGACTACATACAATTTTGGTACATAGTTAATTGACTATGTACCAATTTCATATAATGCCACTCACCCAACCTGCAGTAGCGGGGCTTTCCCTCACGCGTGAACAAACTATAATAGTAAGTTCGCAAATACGCCGTCCACCAAAGTGACTGACGCGTAGGAACAGTACCTGCAGCAGCGGGGCTTTCCCCGCCTGCACCTGTGGCGTTTGTCAACGAACAATAAATATTGTAGAAAGCACATATATGTGCCGCACGCGAAAGTAATTTACACGTAGTGACAGTACCTGCAGCCGTGCGCTATCGCCCCCACGAGGTGCATCCTAACTAGAAAGCGCTACAAATTTGCCGTCCACGCAAGCAACTTACGCGTAGTAACAGTATCTGTAGCTGTGCGCTTTCGCACTTATTTAAAAATCAAGTTGCCCGAAAAATCGAACTCAAAATAGTCATCATCAACCGCATCATAGTCCACATCAAAGCGTGGCTCTTTGGGATATGCTACCATTCTTGATACGCGAAGATTGAGACTCTCGCACAAAATCAAAAACTCCCGCAAAGTGAGCGTGCCTTGCTCATCCCCCAAAAATTGACGCAACCGCTCATAATCAATGCCGCAACTTTCGGCAAACGCCTTGATTGAAATGTTTGGCTTTTTAGGCGCTTGCGCAACATTCTTTGCAATGCCTTTCAGCCATTTTTCAACATCCTTTCTCGCCCGCTCTCCACTGCCCATTGTCACAACAACGGTTTTTACAAACTCCTCGTCACTCTCCATTGCCACCTCATCGCCTCTCATTATATCACTATTTTTAGTAATTGACAACTATTTTTAACGATATCGTTAAACTTAACCCCTAAAATAAGCTATGCAACTTGTTAAAATTCATTTGAGGTAATAAATTATGACTATTGGCGAGGCATACCTAATTAGGTTAAATAAATTGTTGAAAGACAAAAACATAACAACATATAGATTTGTTAAAGAAAGTTGCATCCCTGAAGCAACTTTGAGAAACTTGAAAACAAAAAGGTCGAAAAGCCCTAAAATGTCATTGTTCTATCAAACAGCAAACGCACTTGATATGACAATAAATGAATTTCTTGACGACCCAATTTTTAATAGTGACGATATCGAATTTTTGTGAGGCAATTTTTATGACTTTGACTGAAGCATATATTATAAGGTTAACTGAACTACTAAATGAGAGAAACATAACTTTCTACAAATTTGCCAAAGAAAGTTGTATACCACATACTACAATAGAAAATTTGAAGAAAAAAGTTACAAAAAGCCCGTCGCTGAAATTGATATATCAAACAGCAAACGGGCTCGGTATGTCAGTCGTCGAATTTCTTGACGACCCTATTTTTTGTAGTGATGATATTGAATTTTTGTGAGGACAAGCAATGACAATAAGTGAGGCATACATTTTGAGATTGAAAGAACTACTGAAAGAGAAGAAAATGACACAATATAGGTTTGTGCGCGAAAGTTGCATTCCTATGTCGACATTGCAAAGCATAAAACAAGGTAAAACAAAAAGCCCTAATATGACGTTATTTTTTATGACGGCATACGGACTTGGTATTTCGGTTGTCGAATTTCTTGACAGCCCCTACTTTAATATGGACGATATTGAATTTTTGTAAGAGGTGATTTTGGCAATCAACAAACTCATAATCATTCATACGAAATTAAATTAAATTTTTTTGAAATTTTTTCGCCATATTCTCCAGTAAGTTTAAACATTAAATATGAACAATGTGAATTTTTGACAGAAAATCTTGTATTGAATTTTTCGCTAAAATTAAACTTTGTTTCTAGTAAATTTAGTTCATCATCATACCATTCAATTTTGTTGGTCTTATCACAAGTTATAGATATCGTTCCTTCATAATTATTGATACTAATATCTAAAATTCTAGGTGTAAAGCCACATTCATTTTTAAGTAAGTTTATTTCATTCTCATTATATTCTGATTCAATTAATGGCAAATAGGACTCTTTAATTTCAATATTTTTGCCACCAAACTTTTCTAAATTTGCAACAATTTTCCATCTATAAACCTTATTTCTTTCTTCAAATTCTATTTGTGCCTTGGCTAAATGTTTTGCAAATTCAAATTCGTTACAATTATTAACTTTCATAAAATGTTTCTTTGCGTTTTCTCCAAAACCTAGCCTTTGCGAATTTCTTATGTGTATAACTCCATGACATCTACTACAAATGGCAATTATATTTTTGAGTGTTTGAGTTCTTGTTTCAATGTTAAAATCCCACACCTCATGAGCATCTAAATCATCAGTCTCAAAACCACAAATAGCACATTTATGATTTGCTTTGTCATAACAAAATTTTCTCAAAACATCCCAATCTTTTTTAGGTAAAGTTTTACTAAAATCATTACCCCAAGCACCTTTGGGCAATAATTCAATTTTTAATTTCACATCTTTCATATTTTACCTACCTTGTTGGATATAACTCGCCTGATATGTATTTATTCATATAGTTTTCAAACCCCATTTTAGCAATTAATTCTTCTTGGTCGAATGGGTTTACTGCCTTTATGTTTCCCGTCATTTCATCAAAAGGTGTTCCGTAACAAATAATTCCAACAGGTTTTATTACTTCCAGCATTTTATTATAACTTTTCATAAACTCATATTTATATTCCTGTCTACAATAAGTTGAAACCGCAACCACAGAACCTTGCTCTATACCATCAAAGCAAAAATCATAACTATCGCTGCCAGCACAACAAACGGTTGGAATTACCTTCATTCCATATTTTTGGAAAAAGGCCCCACACCACCTATTTTTGAATGTACTATATATTTGAAGAGCCTTTGGCATATCCCAGTACAAGCTAAATTCGGGAGATAACACTGCATAATATTGTTTCAATTTTTCCATAGCTAATTCTGGCTTTTCGTAAACATTTCCAAACAACCAATCATAAGTAAAGAAATGTATTGTTTTATTGCTGTTTTCTTCATCTTTTAGTTTTGTTTTTGTATAATTCCATAAGTCTATTTTATCTAAGTCAATTTCTTGTTTCTTAATTAGTGGTATACCATATTTGCAACTGTTTTAAATTCATTTCTTACTAGTTTAAGTTTTTTTAACAACTTTTCGTTTTCATATTCTGTTTTTTCCTGTATTAAATGGTTATCTACTTAATATTTCTCTTTCATAAAAACTCCTTTCAAATAATCATAAATTCATTCTTCACAATTTTCATTTATTGTTTTGAAGTTTATCAAAATATTCTTGTGATATTTCTATAGCATAAAATCTATTGTTTTTAAAATTAGCTAATATTTCGTTTTTATTTTCTTCCCAAAATTTCTTATACTGGTTTAAACTCATTTCATTTGCACCCCCCATATAATCTGGCTGTTCGTTTTGTATATCATCATCCTCCCAACCACAATACGGGCAGATGTCATATGAATTTTTTATGTCCCCCATACCACACACTTTGCATTTGTATGGTGGGCAATCTATTTCGTTTTTATTTTTTTTACTATTAATCATAATTTCTCCTTTAATTCCAATGGTCTCCCCATTTTTCATATTGTTTATAAAAATATTTTATGCCATCTCTAGGTGGAAAATATGTCACAATCTTACCGTCCCTAGAAATGACCATAAATTCGTTTGTTTCTTTATCATATTTATATGTTGAATTATGTTTATGTTCATTTGCAATAAAAGATATTATATTGTCATCTTCTTTCACTGCAAATTCTTTTGCTTCTTTTGAATACCCTTGAATATTATTTTCAAACCCCATTTGCTTGCCATGCCGTTTATAATGTTCAACTTCAGTATATTCACTTGTCCAATATTCAGCATAAGTACTAGGACCTTTCTCCATTTATTATATCATACCCCCTTTTAGAATGCAAAAGGTTGAAGACATATATATCTCTTCAACCTCTTGCCTACATTATATCACTGTATTTTACAAAGTCAATATTTTAGTACCATACTTTTTAATTTTCATTTCAAATTTTTTTTCGTTTTTAATGACAAGCAATTCAATAACAAGTTACTCACTTTTTGACGGTGCTGCCGAAGCCTCCGTTGCGCGCGGCGGTCACTTCTTCTTCGTCGTCCACTTTCAAAAATGTGGTGAAGATGCCTTGCCCGATTTTGTCGCCGCGCTTGATTTCATAGGGCTCGGCGCTCAAATTCCTGAGCATAAACCCGATGTTGCCTTCGTTGCCCGCGTTGTTGTAGTAGTCCGCGTCGATAACGCCGATTCCGTTGGCAAGCACGATGCCGCGTTTGCCCATTCCGCTGGTTGAGCAGAGAATTAGCACTTCATTTTCCTCAAAGCGTGCTTTGATGTCTGTAAAGATAAGTTTTGCGGCGTTTGGCTCAATTGTCACATCTATTGGCGAATAAAAGTCGTAACCTGCGGACGCTTTTGTTGCGCGGTTCGGCATTTTTATTTCGCTGTCGTATTTTCTACTATTCACTATTTCAAATTTTCTCATACTCTCCTCCGTGGGGATGCGGGGATAGCCCCGCCGCTGCAGGTACTGTTCCTACGCGCAAGTTGGTTATGTGGGCGGCGAACTTGTTTGCTTTCTACAAGCACTTGTTCTCGTGTGGGGATAGCCCCGCTGGTGGCAAACGCCACTGGTACAGATACTGGCGGGGATAGCCCCGCCGCTGCAGGTTTGGTTAGTGGCACTATACTAAATTAGGTACATAGTTAAATTTCTATGTACTTTTTTT
>CALDMJ010000079.1 GCA_937914725.1 uncultured Clostridia bacterium
GACTATTGATTCTTAAAACAACCGTATGAAATCCGTCATTGTTTTTATGATAGACAGACACATATTCTTGCGCACGTTTAAAATTAATTCTATTTTGTTTACAAAAAGTGGCAATGTCCTCGCGAATAGATTGAGGTATTCTAGCAAAAAAATGAGACAAGCAATCGCGCCCCTCTGCAGTTATTGAATACAAACCATCCTCTTTGCTGTTTGGATTTTGTTCGTAGTAGACAAACTTTGCTTTGACCAATTGCCATAGAATATCTTTACAGTCCATATAGGAGAGCCACGAATTTTTGCTCGTTGTGATATCCATAATAGAGTTTTCGGTCAATGGAATTTCCATTTTATCGAGGACAAACAACAATATTAGTTTATTTTCTGTTTCATCAGGGACAAATTGCGTACTCAAAACTTCTACCTCCTAAAAACGTTAAATGTATTTTATCACAATTTTTTTGATTTGCCAACTGTTTTGAATACAAAGATGTTAAAAATATTTGTATTCTTTTGCGTATTATGCTATACTATTAAAGTTGGAGTAATATTATGGAAACAAATGAAAATGAATTTGAAAGGCCATTCGTCAAAGAATGCAATAACTTTATTGAAGCGAAATACATTATGCTCGGATGTGAAAATATAAAAACGCTTTTGCTCACGATTCAAAATGATTTATCATTGATGAAAGTCGTTGAAAAATGTTTGGGAGATTTTGATTTTCCAACCGAACTCGGCAAAGCGATTTCTATTCATCAAGCACAACAAAAAGATTTTATTATGCCAAAAGAGAACAACGAAATCGTTGCATTGTGTTATAGCACAATGCAACATATTGCAGACGGGGATATAGATTTTGAATCATTTATGAGTAAGTACTTTTTGTTTAATGGTACTTTGAGTGATTGCTACGCAAATTTTGGGCATTATTTTATTTTGCCGTTCAAAAATGCGCTTTTAAACCTTGAAAATCAAAACAAATACAAGCAAAAAAGTACAAAGGTAAAGGAACTTGATGAAGATGATGACGAAATAGAAGAAAAGGGGAAACCTGCAAATACTAGTGAAATTAATGCAAAACTATTGAAAGTTGCCGACGACATACAAGAAATTATAAACAACGATTACAAAATTAAGGAATTTAAACTTGAAGAACTAGAATTTTACCTAAAAGCGTTTAGGGAAGCGGTAAGAATTAATAACAAACTGATAATTTTTGCACTTGCTGACGCAATTATAAGTAGTTCCGCAAAAATCAAGTCCGTGCGTTTTGAAACGCAAAGACTCAAAGATTTGTGTAACAAGTTATAATATCAAGCAAATAATGTAGGAGATAATGCACGCAAAAAATGCGTGTGTTATTTTTTGTCTAAAAAAGAAAATGAGCTTGATTTCACATCGTTGTAAGAAAGTCATAGCCTGAAGCATTGTTGAAAGCCCGCCGAAACTAATAATAAATGTACAAACAGTTGTTGCCACAGTGTAGTCTGTGAAATACGTTGAAAGTTCATAGCACCCGCGCGTCATTTCGACAAAGCCAACAACAATTGAATTTGAAAAATAGCTGTCAATTCCCAAAAGTGAGAAAAGCATATCAAGTAATGCACTTAGTATTGAAATTAAACCGATATCATTCAAAATATCAATTATTATGAAAAATACGGCAATATATCCACCGACAATCAAAATTGAATTAATAGCGCTAAGCATAGATTTTTCTAAAACATTATCTGCCATTTGCTCAAATTCAAATTTTGTATTAGACTTTTGAAGTTTTTGATTGTACTTATGATTGCGATACAAAATACCATTGAGCATTGCGCCTAGAAAGTGCGAAATGAGTATAATAAAGCCCATTTTTGCACTAACAAACATACCTGCGCCCACAGTCCCGACAACAAATAACGGGCCCGAGGTGGAAGTGAATGTAACAAGACGCGTCGCTTCATCTTTGCTTATTAACCTTTTTTCATATAACTCGCTTGTGATTTTTGCACCAACGGGGTAGCCACTCATCATACTCATCAAAAAGACATATGCGCCCATTCCGTTGACGTGGAAAACCTTTTGCATAAAACTCTGAAAATAATTGGCCAGTATTTTTATTCCGCCAAGTTCAGTTAGAAGTCGCGTGATAAAAAAGAAGGGAAATAGTGCGGGTAAAACTGCTTTTGCCCAAATTAAAATTCCATTATATGCAGAGTTTATATATTTGCTCGGATTAATAATTAAAAACAAAATTATGACAAATAATGCAAATGTCAACAAAATTGTTGTTTTGGGGCTTTGTGTAATTGTTTTCATATTTATAAATATGTTTTTTAGCATTTGCTTATGCGCAAGTTTTATCCATAAAACAAAGACTTGTACTGTGCTTGTAGTATAATAATGTCAATATTACATAATATAAAGTATGAATAAAATTAAAATAGTTTCTGTTACTATAAGTTTGTTAGTGGCGTTTATTTCGTTTTTTACAACATATGCGTACGTGCAAGTTTTGTACCCGCTAAAGTTTAAGCAAGAAATTGAAACAGCAAGTTATGTAAATCACGTAGAACCTGAACTGCTTGCAAGCCTCATTAATGAAGAAAGCAGTTTCGATAATTTGAGTGAATCGCGCGCTGGTGCAATTGGACTAATGCAACTAATGCCTACTACTGCGCAGTGGTTGGCGGACAAAATGCAAATTGACTTTAGCATTGCTAAATTGTATGAACCACAATATAATATCAATATGGGGGCGTACTATTTGCGTTATCTATTAGACAAATTTGGAGATGAATACACTGCGCTTTGCGCATATAATGCTGGAGAAGGACAAGTGAAAACGTGGCTACTTTCAAGAGAGTTTTCAAGTGACGATAAAGTCTTGAAAAATACGCCTTATAGAGAAACAAATTCGTATGTCGAAAAGGTATTGAAAAATAAAACACGATATAGCACAAGGTTTGAAATAAATTTTAGAAAAAACTAAATTCGTTTGTAACTATCAATGTTTTTAAGTGAGTATGATTTATTTTGAACTACTACTTGTTGAGTTGTAGTTGAATTGCCTGAAAAGCTGGAAATTGTGGGCGTAGATATACTTGCATTTTTTGTTTGAGATAGTCCGCTGAGTAAGTTTGAAATAGTTTCGATTCCTCCAAACGATTCTATCATATCAATCATTCCTTGTAGTTGTGGTAGATACGGCTCAATTGGCGAGTCTTTTAAATAATTGCCAGCATATGGCAAAAAATTTTTTACAACACTGTACAAATTTTCAATATTGTTCATATCGTCCTCAAAGCAATTGTCAAAATATTTTATGAACGCATAATATATAATGTTCTAATAAACAAAAGGAGTGCATATGGACATAAAAGATTTTAAAGATGCAAACATCAACGATTTCGTGAATAAAGCAGAAGAAGGGAAAATGAGTCGAGAAGAACAAGACGCAATGCAAACACTCAAAGAACAGTACGGAACGCAAGTAGAAGAATTAATTAACAAGTTTCAAAACTTGAGCGAACCAGAATTAATTGCGGAACTATTTAATGTAATTAACGAGAAAAAACGCAATGGGACTTTCAATCCGCAGGAAATTGGAAATATCGCAAACATTATTTCTCCACTACTTAGTGAGGAACAACGTGAAAAAATGAGAAATCTTTTGCTTTTAATTCAGTAAAAACATTTTAACTACATATGGTGTATTATAAACTTGTAATACACCATATGTAGTATATAGGAGTGTTATGCAAAAACTAGATAATAATTTGTTTCAAATGGTAAAAACGCTACAAAATAAGCCATATTGCATTCAAATCATTGTATTCGTCAAAGATTTTGAAAAGGCAATGAATTCGTTTAATACAAAAAATTATAAAATCAAAGCAACGTTTCCGTTTATTAACGCAATTTGTCTTGAAATTGAATTTCAAGAATTACAATATTTGACGACTATAAAAAATGTCGTGTTTGTTGCATCGGAAACAAACGTTTTTGCGCAAAGTGTAATTGCAAAAGCAATTATAAAAGTAGATGAGTTTTATACTGCAGGAATTTTTGGCAAAGGCGTAACAGTCGCGGTCATCGACACAGGTATTCGTCCGCATTTAGATTTTTTGTATCCTAAAAGCCGAATTATCAAATTTGTTGATCTTATAAATAAAGAAAACATTGATAGTGTAAACAAAAATTATAATAGGAGCAATGCAGATGAAAATGCAAAGCCTTATGACGACAATGGACACGGTACATTTGTTGCGGGACTTGTTGCCGGCAATGGTATGATGAGCGGGCGAAGATACAGCGGATTTGCGCCGCGCTGTAGTTTAATTTCAATCAAAGCGCTAGATGATAAAGGGCAATCTACCTCAGTAGAAATGCTTGAAGCAATGCAATGGGTGTTTGATAATAAAGAAAAGTATAACATAAAAGTTGTTTGTATGAGTTTTGGCGCTGTGCCGACATCAAAAAACGACCCACTAATGAAAGGGGCGGAACAACTTTGGGATAGTGGCGTAATCGTTGTCGCGGCGGGCGGCAATAGTGGGCCCGACAAACAAACGATAAAATCTCCGGGGGCAAGCAGGAAGATTATAACGGTTGGATCACTAGATGATGCGCGCGATGAATACGAACTGTACCATAGGGATAAATTTAAAATAGCCGATTTTTCTTCGCGTGGACCCGCGTTTGAATTTTATAAGCCCGATTTAATTGTTTCGGGTGTCAATATTATCTCCTGTGGACTTACAAGTGATTATACGCAAATGAGTGGAACAAGTGTTAGTGCACCTATGGTTGCGGGCCTTAGTGCGCTCTTAGTCGAAAAATATAATAATCGCATTTCGCCAAATC
>CALDMJ010000080.1 GCA_937914725.1 uncultured Clostridia bacterium
AGTGTTGCTATACGCGTCAATACTATTCTTTGTTGTGCTTCCGCAAAATATTCAAACACCCCCCCAAAACAAAATGGCTGCGTCCGCTTTAGATTGTTCAGGCCCTTGCGGTGAGAATGGGGATGATAATGTAACATATACATTTGATAGTAGCACTGGCGAACTTACGATTTCAGGAACTGGCGCGATGAAGTCTGCTCTGCCTGAGATAGGAGGACTATTTAGAGGATGGTACCAAGATTTTCCTTGGATTTCTGAATATATTAAGCGTGTAACTATAGAAAATGGTGTCACAAACATCGGTGATGTGATATTTGAGGGGTGTATCAATTTGGCAAACATCACAATCTCCGATAGCGTGACAAGCATCGGCCATGCTGCATTTCGTGATTGTAGCAGTTTGACGAGCATCACAATCCCCGACAGTGTAACAAGCATCGGCAATTATGCATTTGATTGTTGTAGCGGTTTGACGAGCATCACAATCACAGACAGCGTGACATACATCGGCGATGGGGCATTTAATAGTTGTAGCGGCTTGACGAGCATCACAGTTGCATCTGGGAACACTAAATATGATAGTAGGGGCGACTGCAACGCAATAATAGAAACAGAAACAGACACTTTGATTAGTGGCTGCAATAATACAGAAATCCCAGCCACTGTCACAAGCATCGGCGATGGGGCATTTAATAGTTGTAGCGGCTTGACGAGTATCACAATCCCAGATAGCGTGACGAGCATCGGCGAGGGGGCATTTTGTGCTTGTAGCAGTTTGACGAGCATCACAATCCCAGATAGCGTGACAAGCATCGGCGAGCATGCATTTGCTTGTTGTAGTGGCTTGACAAGTGTGACAATAGGCTCAGGAGTGATGAGCATCAGCAATTATGCATTTTATGCTTGTAGCAGTTTGACGAGCATCACAATCCCTGACAGCGTGACAAGCATCGGCTCTTATGCATTTGAAGGTAGCGACAAAGTAACAATTATTGGTTCGGGTAACACTGCAAAAACGCCATATACTTATGCTAGAAGCAATCAAATTGATTACGCGACTGTGTGGGTAAAGAACGATACAAGCACACACAAGCGCACATTTTATGGGTTTAGGGAGGATAGTAGTGCGACTGCAGTAACACAAACAGAACAACATAATTTTGGGGATGACGACATATGTAGCGTTTGTGGTGCTGTGAAAGAAGTGTCAATAAAAATCGATGTCACGACCAATGTGCCACGAGATTTTGTGATTTATATTCTTGATAGCAACAATCAGCCAACAAGGCAATTTGTTGTAACAAACGACACACAAATTGAATTTTCAGTTGCGCCGTCATCTACATTTACAGTGCAAGTATATGAAATGCTTTATATGACTGTGAAAATCGGCGGCGACAAGTTGTTGAAAAAGACGTATTCAAACGTGACAAAAGATGCAACAATAGCAATTGATATTAGTGGTGTAATGAATGTCAACAACTGGGTTATGATTTAGATGTCAAGAAATTTGCAATAATTATATAATTAGACATAGTGTCTTCTCATAGTATTATGTGATGACCTTATGTCTTTTTTTGTGATTATACCCACCCCAATATTTATTATATACCTCCCCCATAAAATGACTTTATCACTTTTGACAAAGTCATTTTATATTGTTTTCATTTCAAATTATAAAAAGTATTTGCACTTAGTTTAGTGGCGTAATGTAAATATAGTTATGATTTTATTTTATTATTTAAAAATGTACTTTATTGTGATGTTAATACATTACCAAATGTTTAATTTGTGGGGAAATGAGCAATAATAAGGGGAGAG
>CALDMJ010000081.1 GCA_937914725.1 uncultured Clostridia bacterium
CTTCTGTGATTTCTCCAGATTTCTTGACTGTAGAAGTGATATTAGACTTAACAGTCCCTTTGTCCATTTTCATTTCAAATTTCATTTTCGTAACAATTTTAAAATCGGTTGTAATTTCAGTTGTGTTTTCAATTGCGTCAGCATATACTTGTTGCGCTTGTGCGATTTCAACTTTTTCCCCGCCGCACGCTGTGAAGAACAGTGCGCAAGGCAAAATCGCAATCATCGCAAGTATTGCTCTAATGCTATTTTTCATAATGTTTTCTCCTTTTTCAACATAATAATAATATAGCATATTACGATTTTTTTGTAAACTATTTTTATACAATTTTATTAAATTTTTAATTTTTTCTGGCAAAACCTCTCTAAGAGCGAGTTCAAAGCAAACACTTGTTTTCGGCAAAAATATGTGCTATAATCTATGCAACTTTTGGTTGCGCGGAATTATGGCATTTCAATAATCTAACGCGCGCACCATACTATATTATAGATTGGAGGAAATATGATAACTATTAGCAATCTTGAGTTGCGCTTTGGCGGGCAACTCTTGTTTCAGGATGTCAACTTAAAATTTGTTTCGGGCAACTGCTACGGAATTATCGGCGCAAACGGCGCAGGTAAATCGACATTCTTGAAAATCATTTCGGGGCAAATCGACAGTTATAAAGGCAATGTCGATGTTGACGAAAAATGCCGTATGAGTGTTTTGCAACAAGACCACTTCAAATACGACGACTTCACAGTTTTTGACACCGTCATTATGGGCAACAAAAAACTGTACGACATTATGAAAGAAAAGGAAGCGCTTTACGCAAAACCCGATTTTACTGAGGAGGACGGCTTGAAAACTGCCGAACTTGAGGCGGAGTTTGCCGAAATGAACGGCTGGGATGCCGAAACCGAAATTGCGCAACTTTTGAGCGGTTTGGGGCTTGATGATTCCTACCTTTACCTTGAAATGAAAACTCTCAAAGAAAGCGAAAAAGTCAAAATCTTGCTCGCGCAAGCGCTTTTTGGCAGCCCTGACATTTTGCTTTTGGACGAACCTACTAACGGTCTCGACATCAAGTC
Source organism: uncultured Clostridia bacterium (assembly GCA_937914725.1). Lineage (GTDB taxonomy): Bacteria > Bacillota > Clostridia > Christensenellales > UBA1242 > CAKVOD01. The sequence continues at coordinate 1,072 of CALDMJ010000081.1, forward strand.
CGTCGAATGGCTTGAGGAGTTTTTAATCAACTTTGCAGGCACTGTTATCGTCGTTTCGCACGACAGGCACTTCTTGAACACCGTTTGCACGCATACAGTCGACATCGACTACGGCAAAATCACAATCTATGCTGGAAACTACGACTTTTGGTATCAATCAAGCCAACTTACACAACAGTTGATGAAAAACCAAAACAAGAAAAAGGAAGAAAAGATTGCTGAACTCAAGGCGTTCATTCAGCGCTTCTCGGCAAACAAATCAAAATCAAAACAAGCAACTTCAAGAAAGAAAATTTTGGAGAAAATTCAAATTGAAGATATGCCTGCGTCTAGCCGCAAATATCCGTACGTAAACTTTAAAGCGGAAAAACCACTTTCAAAAGAGGTTATTCAGGCAAACAATTTGACTGTTTATAATGACGAAGGCAAGGCAATTTTGAATAATGCCGAATTTAGAATTAATAAAGACGACAAAATCGCGGTTCTCGGGGACGACATAGCAGTTACTGCATTTTTCAAGGCGCTCGCGGGCGAATCTAAGTACGACGGTTCGATTTCAATCGGCGCAAACACAAAAATGAGTTATTTGCCAAACGACAAAAACCCATATTTTGAGTGCGACCTCAACATTATCGACTGGCTAGCGCAATTTACAAAGGAAACGGACGAAACATTTTTGCGCGGTTTCCTCGGGCGTATGCTCTTCTCGGGTGAGGACGGCTTGAAAAAAGTAAAAGTCCTCTCAGGAGGCGAAAAAGTGCGTTGTATGCTCTCAAAAATGATGCTTGAAGCGGGCAACTTGCTTATGCTCGACCAGCCAACAAACCACCTTGACCTTGAAAGCATAACCGCTCTCAACGACGCTTTGATTGACTTTGACGGCGTTGTTATCTTCGCGTCTCACGACCACGAGTTCTTGTCATCTATTGCAAACCGTATCTTTGAAATCAAGGACGGCAAACTCATCGACCGTATGGAAACTTTTGAAGAATACATTGCAAAATAACAAACACATTTGATGTTAAATTGCTTTAAGCAGTCCTTTATTAAAAACAGTTTGCTAGTTAAATAAATTAGTTTAACGATAAGTTTATGCTAAAACTAAAAAACAAAACAGCGGCAAAAGATTTCGCTTTTGCTGCTGTTTTTCTATTTCCTAAAATTGCAAAGCACCTCACTTTGTTATTTGGGACAAAGTGGTTGTTTTTTTATTCTTTACAGTCGTCGACTTTGAGGTCGTCAAGGATGAAACACTCTACATCGGGCTTTGAATGCGCCCAACCCGTTGGTAACCAGTCGATTGTGCGGCTTACTTCGACAAGTTCAGGTGCATTGAGGTCTTTCTTTCTCAAATTTTTGTGAACTTCTCCGCTTTTTATCTCAAATTCAATTTTTTCATCCCTTGATTGTGCCACACATTCAAAACTTGTCAAATCGACACAAAAAAGAATTAAAAAGAAGATGCACAAAGCATCTTCTTTCAAATCTGGATGTCAAACAACCAACATTACGAATTAACATTTCACTAGAGGTTATTAGCCGGACAAGGAATATTGTGAATTAATATTCCACCTGCAAAAAAATTGTGATTATTTTCAACTGAATAACTATAAACTGTTATCCCTCTAGTAGTTGTCATCAGGTCAATTGACTCAACTTCAACATATCCATTTAGCGTTTTTACCATATCTCCTACTGCAAGTGGTGTATCTCTCAATACATCAGGAGAAACATCATATGGTGTACTTATTCCGCAAATTGCCCAGCCTGTACTAGTCAATATCGGATGATCAGGCGTGAGATTCAATACGCTCCCGTCTTTCAATCTAACTGTCGCCAATGAGTAGCGCGTTACAACTATAACTTTTGTTATACTCTCCAAAGCCAATTCGCCCGTTGTAGTATTCATTGTCAAAACCTTGTCCCCCACTTCAATTGCGTTGGCAAGTTTTGTTTCACCATTAAAGCCAACTGACACTGGTGTATCTCCAGTAATGCAACAAACATAAAATGACAAATTATATGTGCATTCAAATGATTCACCAAATGAAGTAAAACTTTTGTTATCATATGAATAATATAATTCTACCGACTCAGTAATCGTACTATCTGAATCATTCCTATTCTGCCCACTTATACACGCAACTAACAAACCAGTCAAGTCGACACTTGAAATTTTTGAAGTAGATGTAATTGTGAATTTAAACAACTTGTATCCGTTAGCAGTTCTTTCACAAGTATATGTGTTTCCATCATATACTATACTATTTGGGTCTGTATAAGCTTGCCATAATGGAACATTGACAATCATTTTCAAGTATACACTTGGTGACAAGTCGTTAATTGTTAATGAGCTTTGTACAGAAAGACTTTCATTGTCTCCACCCATCATAAAAATTTCCATTTTGCCACTTTTTGTGTAATCAGGTTTTATTTCATTCGTAGTACTTATCTTCAGTGTCGCGCTAGCCGCAGCGCCAGCACTTGCATCAATCATAAAGGCATAATTGATGCCGTCCACAGATGAAGATATACTGAACGTGTACGCGACATTTGTTTGCTCGGCGCTAAATGTACCAACGGGCGCATTTTTTAATACTGACGTCACGTCGATTGTGCTAAGTGTGTTTGCATTGACTGCCGTCAACACTGTTTTGCTTGCGTCTGTTGTCAATGTATAATCCCAGTTGTCCGCCGCGCTAGTTTGCGTGCCTGCTGCATATAGCGGCGTTGCTGACTGCAATGTGATTTTTGTGTACTTAGCAGGGTTTGTGACTGCCACA
>CALDMJ010000082.1 GCA_937914725.1 uncultured Clostridia bacterium
AATAAGGATGGTTAAAATGAATATTACAGATGTCAGAGTGAAACTGGTTGATAGACCAAATCAACCAGTAAAAGCGAAGGCGACTTTCACAATTGACGACTGTTTTGTCATTCATGACGCTAAGGTTATGGAAGGCAAAGCGGGGTTATTCATTTGCATGCCGTGCAAGAGATTGGGTACAGGCGAAAGAGTTGATATAGCGCATGCCTTGAATAATGAGACAAGAGAAATAATTAAAAGTGCAATTTTTGAAGCGTACGAAAAAGCTCTTGCTGAATCCAGTGATAGTGATGCCGAATAAGCATTAAATACACCCCCAACCATAGTTAGTTTTATGCCTAACTTCGGTTGAGGGTGTTTTTCTCTAATTAAGACTAAATTTGGCCATTTATATTGATTTTTTGCAAAAGTGTGGTATAATAACATTCGTGAGGGAGTATGGAAAACAAAACAAAAGAGGTTATGAGCATTATTTGCCCAAAATTTTATAAAAATAACAATGCTAAAAAGAAAATTGAAAACTTTTTTTCAGAATTTGATGAAGATATTTTGTCAAGATTTTTTCGCGATGTGCAGGGTAAAGTGGGGGCAAGTGAGGAATTGATTTATGAGTCAGAAGCAGAGAATTACGATTACTATTTAGAATATGATTGTGCTGCGAACTATTTGTCAATGAAAGTATATTATAAAGATTCGCCAAACATCATCGAAAAAAGGCTATCAACATTTGCACAGTTTGTGCAAAGAACGATTTCAGAAGAATATGACTATTTACCGTCTATTACAAGACATACAATTTCCGATGTAACTTGTGGAGTTCAAGCAGGACTTGTGATTGAAGAGTGTGGTAAGGATATTGGAGAAATTGAGGTAAAAAAACAGAATGGAGATAATGTAACCACAATAAAGGTTTCGAATTATCAAAAGCAATGTTGTTTTTCAGTGAATGAAGAGGATGAATTTGTTGCTGTACAAAACAAAATTTTTGGTGGTGACGCAAGCTTTGAAAATGTCGATTATAGAAATTGTGGGTATGTCGAGCAAAAGATTGAACAATTTGATGATGACGGAGATTTTTCTACTGGAGAACAAAGAAGTCGAGTTGTAAAACGCAATTTGTTTGCGTTGATTGATGGCAATGCGCGTAAAGATTTGTTTTCTGAGGTGTTTGATTTTGATAATCTCAAAGACGGAAACTATGAAATTATGCGTCATTCTACGACACGTTTTGGCATAGATGAGGACTCTAAGTACTATGTTCGAAAGTGTGGTATAAAGACTGACAAAAAGGTAGAATTGCCGCTTGATATTGATAAAATGTGCGAAATTTCTAAAGAAAAGTACTATCTAATTCAAGATGATTCAAAGTTCGCTGACGAAATTGTCAGCTTAATTCAAGAAAATAAAGAGGGTAGAAATCTATGATTTTTGTTGCATCGGACCACGCTGGAGTAGATTTAAAAGAAAAAATTGAAAAATATTTGACAAAATGTGGTCTAGAATTTGTCGATTTGGGTACAAACTCTAGTGTGTCGGTTGATTATCCTTTTTACGCAAAACTGCTTGCAGAAAGTGTCTTGAAAGATGCAAATGGCATTGGTATATTGATTTGCGGTACAGGGATTGGTATGAGCATAGCGGTAAATAGATTTCCGACAATTCGCGGGGCGCTATGTCGCACAGCACAAAATGCTTACTTTGCAAGATTGCATAACAATGCAAATGTGTTAGTTTTGGGCGGTAGGGATAAATTGACGTGCTTTAACTATAAGAAAATTGTAAAAACTTTTTTGAATACACAGTTTGAAGGCGGTAGGCATCAAAGGAGAATTGCATTGATTGATTCGCAAGCAAAAAATATTAAAAATTAGGAAATATTGTCAAATAGGTTTTAAAAGTATTTTTGCCTCAATATAATAAAGAAAATGGAGGCAAACAATGAAAAAGATAATCCTTGCCGTTGCAGCAATAGTTGTGGCATTCACATTTTGTGGATGTGGCATAAGTAAAACGGATTTAGCGTTGCAAAATATGGCGGAAGTTAGATACAATATTTTCGCGGGTGAAAACAATGTTTATGTTGCAACATTTATGAGCGGTAAAAGAGAGTCGCCGTATGTTGTTAATGGTATTTGCGAAAAACAGGTTGAATTTGGAATGATTACGGTCAAATATAAATCAAGTGATATGCCAACTGTTGCGCAATATGAATTAAATGTTGGCGACAATTTATATAAGGGGAATCTTGAATACAACAATTATGAAAGCACACTTATGGTGGACATTCAAAAGGTTGTTAGTGACGATGCAAAAATTAGTTTGAAGGTTATTACCGATACTGATGAGCAAACTTGCACACTTGAACCAAAGACAAAAGGGATGGAAATCACGTGGCGCACAGCGCTTGACATAGCCCTTGAAAGTCTGGGAGACGAAGTAAAAGCATACGTATCGAAAGGCAAAATGAATGGCGAAGTTTATGTTAAAATTATAACTGATTTAAATAGCAATTTTGACGACTACTATTGGTATGTTTCAATTGTTGGAACAAATGGCAAAACAAGTGGAGTGATAATTAATCCGCAAAGTGGGGAAGTTATTGCGAAAAAATAATAATAAAACGTGGCAATGCGCCACTTTTTATTATTGTACACCCAAGGTTGCTAAGTATATTGAAGCAAGTCAAACTACTATGTGTTGTGTGTTTTATGTTTATAATACACAACATCTAGTGTATTATGATTTTGTGATAAGGAAAAGGTTGCTGGCTTTTTAGTATAAGCACATTGTAAATTCGACACGCAGTTTGGTCGATTGAATAAATAGATTTTTCTTCAAGCAAAGTTTTATCTTTTAGGTTAGTGACAATTGGCAATTGGCTTTTTAGGTGTTTCAAAACGCCATTATTCTTTGCCGCAACAATTTTCAAGTATGGCAATTTATGTGAAACTTTTTTGTCGATGTCAAGAAGGATATTAGCATATAAACGATTTAAAAATGACTGTGTGTAACGCTTGTTTTTTATTTTTTCGTTAAATGTTTTATAATTTGAGGTTGAATTGAGTGCACTAAATATTTTGTTCTCAAGTCCTTCTTTGATTGACCTCGTATTTTTTACTTTAGCTTTATTT
>CALDMJ010000083.1 GCA_937914725.1 uncultured Clostridia bacterium
CACCGTTGGATACTTGAAGTTGCAGGTACGCCGTTTATAATTGACGAAGTGCAGCGTGTTCCAAATTTATTTTTGGGACTAAAGTATATGATTGATACGCAAAAACACGACGGGATGTACTTGCTCACAGGGGCGCAAAAGTTTGAGTTGATGAAAAACGTGAGCGAAAGTTTGAGTGGACGTATATCATTAATCAATATGCTTGGGCTTTCGAGTCGTGAACTGGCTGGCGACGATTTTCGCGAGCCGTTTTTGCCGACTACCGATTATTTGCTGCGCCGCGATACAAAAATTTCTACCGACCAAGCTACACTTTGGGCGCGTATACATCGCGGCAGTATGCCAAAGTTGTATGACAATCCTGACCTTGATTGGGAGCAATACTACGCGGGCTATGTGGCGACGTATTTGGAGCGTGATGTTCGACAACTAGAGCAGGTGGGCGACATACTGAAGTTTTTGCAGTTTATGACGGCGCTTGCAAGTCGCACAGGCGAATTGTTGAATATGAACAGCATAGCACAAGATGTTGGGGTTAGTGCGACGACGGTCAAGCGGTGGCTTGCAATTTTGCAGCGGTCGAGTATTATTTATCTTTTACAGCCTTTTTCGCTCAATGTCAGCAAACGCGTTGTTAAGACACCTAAGGTTTATTTTACTGACACGGGCTTGGTCTGCTACTTGTGCAAGTGGTTGACGCCCGAAACGCTTTGCAATGGTGCGCAGGCAGGCGGAATTTTTGAAACGTATGTTGTCAGCGAGTTGCTCAAATCCTATTACAATACGGGTAAAGAGCCGCCACTTTACTTTTTCCGCGACACAAACGGCAAGGAAGTCGATGTTTTGATTTATCAAAATGGAACACTTTATCCGATTGAGATTAAAAAGACCTCCAGCCCAAATGTTAAGGACATCAAGCATTTCGCGACGTTAGTCAACGCTTTCCCAACTCTCAAAATTGGGGAAGGGGGCGTGATTTGCACCCAAGACCGTCTTTTGCCGCTTGGCTCTTCCAACAGAATCATCCCCGTCTCCTATCTCTAGGCTCGGTGGGGCTATCCCTGTCAAGAATAATCGCGCATAGAAAGCAAACAAGTGCGTCATCCATTACAGTTGTTTGCTTGTAGGGGAAGTACTTGCAGCAGCGGGGCTATCCCCGCGAGAAGTGTACAACATAGAAAGAACTAAAATTTGCCGTCTATGAGGGTGACTGGTGCGTAGGGACAGTATCTGCACCAGTGGCGTGTGCCACAAAAATATTTTGTAAAAGGGGGCAAAAGTGTTTGACTTGATTTGTCGAATTTTAGTATAATTAAAAGGTAAATAACAAAACATAAAATTGACTACTAGAGGAGAAAGGGATATGGATAACTTGAGGACGCTGACGGGGGCGGTGCTTGGTGAAGTCGGAGAGAGGAGGCAGAAGAGAAGATTTAATCTTTTGATTGCTCTTTTCTTTGCAATTTTAGCAATGACTGCCATTATCGCAGCACCGATTGTGCAATCGTTTGTCAGCAAAAAAGTCGCAGCAGTCGCTGAGTGGACGGACGGGCTCACGCCGCAGGCGTTTGGCACGGAAACGTGGGCGGGCACAGGTACGGAAACGGACGCGTTCAAAATCGCGACAGCGACCGACTTGGCGCAACTCGCGTGCAACGTCAATGCGGGTACAACCTATGAGGGGATGTACTTCACTTTGACAAGCGAACTCAATCTCGCGGGGCGCGAATGGACGCCTATCGGTACATTAGCGCACCCGTTTATGGGAACTTTTGACGGCGCTCAAAAAGCAATATACTTTATGACAATGACAGGCGATAAGTATGACTACTATGGCCTTTTTGGCGTTGTAAAGGAATCATTTATCACCAAAGTCGATATGCGTAACTCATACATAAATGTTGGTGGTGAGAACGTTGGTGGAATTATAGGATACGCAGAAAATAGTAATATTTCCTGTTCTACTAATGGCTCCGAAGATATTGAAAAAATGGGCTTTCCAACGAATGAATTAACCGAAGTGTCTATGAATAGCCTTTCAAGCCTTAATACTTGGTTTGCTCAAGCGCAAAAGCGTGGAACACTAGATGCTATAGATGAGACAATGATTGGTGGGAAAAAGGACGAGGTTGAGAATAGTAATGTTGGAAACTATTATAATACCAGTTCAGTTTATTCATCAAGTGCAAATGTCGGCGGTATAGCTGGTTACTTTAGACAAGTGGCTGGTGGCGAAATCACATTACAAAGCTGCTGGAATACTGCTTCCGTAACTACGACTAGAGACAATAGAGATGCTGGTGGTATTGTAGGTATTGCACACTCAGATGTATATGAAAGGAATAATAAGAAAGCTTCCCACGTGACTATTTCTGTTTGTGCTAATGTTGGCACCGTTGATGGAGTAAGCTCTGGTGGTGGGATTGTTGGATATGCTAAATCTGAAGCCTCAAACGATGTGTTCGGCTCGGATCAAAATGCTAATGTTTACATAATTGAGTCATATGCAGTTGGATTTGTTTCTTCAGAAGATGCTGATGCTGAAGGAAGCATACTAGGGAAAGAGACGAGAGACGATTATAGGTTTACTGCATATGTTCACATAGGTGGGGCGCATGGCGGCGCAAATCCATATTGTTATTGGTTTAACACAGGGTGCAGCAGTTCCTATGGTAAATCTGGAATTGATAAAAATAATGCCAGTTCTACCACTTCAGATTCTTTAATATCTACAAGTTCAAAAAGCGGATGGAGCAGTGGAAACTGGAAGGCTTATGATGCAGATTCTTCTACGTCAGGAAGCACTATAGCGTATAAGCGAAGATATATTTCTCCTAACGGGGCATCTGCGTGGAGTATAAAATCAAGTTCTCCGTATAACTATTATTCTTGGTCTGAAACA
>CALDMJ010000084.1 GCA_937914725.1 uncultured Clostridia bacterium
GGGGGGGGGGGGGGGGGTACTAGTAACCTCATAACCTCATATATTGAGAGGAAAAATCGTGAAAAAGAATACCACTTTCTAAAATTTGGACATTATAAGGCTCAGGAAACCCAAGACGACAAAGAAGATGTCGTCGGTCTAACAACGCAACAAGACAGCAAGAGTTGTCATTGTTGCAATCAAAGTACACAATTAAGTGGAGTATGTAGCCAAAGCGCAAACAACACAAGAAAGAAATATGGGCAAAGAAAATTGATAACGGTTTTTGCTTTTTTGTGCATTGCATTTGGTTTTTTGCTTGCAATGACATTCACGATGGGGCTTTTGACTGATTCAAAAACAGCGACAGGGACAATTTCTTTTACATTGCCGCAAGGGTCTGGTGTTGGTTTTGATGCTGAATCCCCAAAGCTTTATATAGGGACTTCGGCACAAAACGTTTATTTGAATGGGGAAAAGTTATCATCGACAACAAGCAAATCTTATGTTTTAAGATGCGAAAAATCTGGGAAATACTTGGGACTTCAGTTTGATTTGCCTGAAGACTATGATTGCACATTGCCAAGTGGCGCTTTGTCACTCAATGGGCTAAGTTGGACGTTATCATACAATTCGACAACTAAAACATTGTTTGCGTTTACTAGTAGTGCGACAACGAATTCTATTTACAAAGTTAGTTTGGATGCATTCCTTTCGTTGCTTAACACGACTATAACGCCAACGACTATAGTTGATAAAATTGTAGCGGAAAATAAAAAAAAGTGTGAATATACATTGGAATACCCTTTAATGACAAAAGAAATTATAGTGAAAGCCTTTGTAAGCGATTCAATGATTACTGATTCAACTACACTTTCAACTGCAGACGTGGATGTAGTATTAAATTGTATCCCTAAGATTCTTTCAGGTGCTGGTACGAAGAATTCTCCGTACTTAATTGCTACTAATAACGATTTTTCTTCGTTTATGTATACTGCTAAATATTACGCGGGAGCAAATTTTTTGCTACAGAATGATTTAAATTTTGTTGGAAATTACACATTTACGCGTGACGATGTTTCTTGGGAAGATGATTTTACCAGTGACGTTGTTGACGAAGATTTGACTAATTGCATAAAGATTTCAAATGGGACGAATTTTTTCTATATTCCTCCTTTTGAAAATGGGGCGTTGATATTTTGGTGCGGTTTAGCGTATGACGAAGAGGCTAAGTATGTTGACTGGGAAACTGATGGAGATAATTACTTTTCGCTGGATACTTATGAAGACACTATGATGCCAGACTATGATACAGATGGGAAAATATTTGATATGATTGTGTCCCAATTCTATGCCGTCAATAACTTTCAAGGTACATTCGACGGGGGTGGACATAGTTTGACGGGGCTTTTCCCTTATTCAGTTTTTCTTAATTGCAAAAATGCAAGAATATCTAATTTGACAGTAAATGGCTGTGCTGGTCCTGCAGGAATTGCTATGAATACGGATAATGTGGTGATTGATAACTGTGTTAATAATGCGATCGTGCGTCCACTTCATTTTCAAACGGGTGGCGCACAGGGGGAGACTTGCCTTCAGTTGGTTGATGGACTTACTGAACTGTTTGATATTTGTGGTATTTGTTGGAACTCAAATACTAATACCAATACAACGATTAGCAACTGCGTTAACAATGCTGTGTTGTATGGAAATTTAACTGGTGTTCCATACGTGATGAATGCGATAGGTGTTGCGACCACCATTACAGGTTGTACGAACAATGCTAGAATAAAATCTACTGCTGATTCGTACAAAATGAGTGGCATAGGACAAGCGGAAAATATCGAATATTGTGTGAATTATGGTAATTTTGAAATTTACTATAATGGCGATAACTGTATTGTGAGCGGGATTTCGTCTGGTGAGGGAGGGAATACATATTATTGTGTGAATTACGGCGATATTCATTTTGGTGATGAGAATTATGGA
>CALDMJ010000085.1 GCA_937914725.1 uncultured Clostridia bacterium
CTTGCATGTGTTAAGCACGCCGCCAGCGTTCGTCCTGAGCCAGAATCAAACTCTAATGTTTTAATTCTATCTCATTTGAATACTAACTTTCATTAATCTCGTAGTAGTATTTTCTTTGTTCAAAAAAATTTGACAAGTTATTTAATTATACTAACCTTACAAATATATTCAATTTTGATTGTACTCATCGCTGGGTCGGTTTTGCAACCTCTCCCCAACGACTCCATTAGTATATACTATACTGACTTTAAAGTCAACATCTTTTCAAAAAAACTTTCTTTTTTTAGCATTATTTAGCGTTTTTTACCCCTTTTTCGTATACTCACCCGCGTGTGTCGCATACTCTAACTCCCGCATAAACTTAGCATTTATGCGGGAGTTAGACGGTTTGAAGCGAAAAAGTCCGCCATTACGAGGGTGGCAGACTTTTTGCGTTTTTTTTATAATGATTATTTAAAATGATTGCTGACGCTGGTGCGAAAGCGCACCACTGCAGGTTGGGTGAGTGACATTGTATGCACTGGGGTACATAGTTAATTGACTTTATATATTTTTTGCTGGCGCGGTCATATAAGTTGGGTAACCCATAATATAGTGCGTCCCCTTCCGGGAGATTTCTCCACGTCGGCGAGTGCTACGCATCCGCCTTTGGTCGAAATGACAATAAAGTAAGTAACTTACCATTTTTATACGATTTTATTTTATTAATTGGCAATGCTGTTGATTGCGTCCAAAAGTTCTTCTTTGTTGCGGAAGCCGACAAGCCTTTCTTGCTCTTGTCCGTCTTTAAAAATTATGACGGTTGGGATGCTCATAACGCCGAGTTCATTTGCGATATTGATTGCTTGGTCGATGTCGAGTTTTGCAACGGTATAGCCGTTTGCTTCTTCAGCAATTTCTTCCATTATTGGAGCTAGCATTTTGCAAGGCGGACACCACGTTGCGTAAAAGTCTACGACTGCTACGCCTTGCTTTTGCATAAGTTCTTTGTATGAATCTTCATTGAGATGTAATATATCCATAATTTTCTCCTTATTTAATATTTGCGAAATGACTACAAAATATACTTTGTGAGGTCATATTTTGAAAGCGTTGATTTCAATTCATTGTCGACATACGCGCGGTCGATTTTGACGTCAGTCATTGGAAACGACCCATCGGCGTGGAACGAGATACTTTCAAGCAGATTTTCCATAATTGTATGGAGACGGCGCGCGCCAATGTTTTCGCTGGTTTCATTTTCACGGACGGAAATTTCGGCAATTTCGTCGATTGCGCTATCGTCAAACACTAAGTTGATATTATCGACTTTTAAGAGAGCGCCATATTGTTGCGTGATTGAATTTTTTGTATTTGTCAAAATGTTAACAAAGTCTTCTTTTGTTAAGTTTTGCAATTCTACTTGAATTGGGAAACGCCCCAACAATTCAGGTATCAAGTCTTCCACTTTTGCGGTATGGAACGCGCCTGCTGCGATGAACAAGATGTAATCGGTTTTGACTGTTCCGTACTTTGTTGTAACAGTGCTACCTTCGACGATAGGTAGGATGTCTCTTTGGACACCTTCGCGCGAGACATCGGGTCCGTTTTTGCCATTGCCCTTGCCAGCTACTTTGTCGATTTCATCAATGAACACGATTCCGTCTTGTTCGCAACGGCGAATTGCTTCAGCTTTGACAGTGTCCATATCAATGAATTTGGAAGATTCCTCATTCATCATATATTCGCGCGCAATTTTGACGGGCATTTTCTTATTCTTTTTCTTTGGTGGGAAGATTCCGCCCATAATGTCGCCCAAGTCCATTGCACCCATCCCCGGCATAATCTCCACTTGCTTTGGCGCTTCGGCAATTTGAATGTCGATGACGTAATCGTCAAGTTTTCCTGCAAGCAAATCTTTTTCGATTTGAGTGCGGACATTTTCTTTGTTCGCGTCGTCGATTGCTTTTTCCTTATTCCTTTGGTCAAAAATCATTGTAATGAGTTGTTTGTTGACAATTGCGGATGTTTTTTCTTTGACTTCTTCAAATTTTTCCTCTTTTACGAGGCGAATTGAAGTTTCGGCAAGGTCGCGAATAATGCTTTCGACGTCACGACCTACGTACCCGACTTCGGTAAACTTTGTTGCTTCTACCTTAACAAACGGTGCGTGGACAAGTTTTGCAAGGCGTCTTGCAATTTCCGTTTTGCCGACACCAGTTGGACCTTTCAAAATAATATTTTTAGGTGTTATGTCCTCTTTCATTTCTTCGGGAAGTTGGCTACGGCGATATCTATTTCTAAGTGCGACTGCTACGGCGCGCTTTGCTTTTTCTTGCCCAATGATGTATTTATCAAGTTCGTTAACAATATCTTTTGGTGACATTTCCATAACTTAAACCTCCTCAATCGTGATGTTGTGGTTTGTATAAATGCAAATATCGGCGGCGATATTGATTGCATTATCGGCAATTTCGCGCGCGGTCATATTTGTATGTGCGACAAGCGCTTTTGCTGCGGCGAGGGCGTAAACGCTGCCTGAGCCGATTGACAATATTCCGTCGTCGGGC
>CALDMJ010000086.1 GCA_937914725.1 uncultured Clostridia bacterium
AAAGTTCCTTTGCTAGGGAATCAACAGAGAGATGGAGCGCTACACGAACGCCGCCATCGCCGCGGTAAACACCATAGTCGTCACGTCCACCAAATGGATTGATATCGCACGCGTTACAGTCATTGAGCGAATAGCCAGAACGCAGCCATGCCAAGGAATTTGATGCTCGGTCGTAGCCGTTGAGTTCCCACAAGCCTGTACGCCCGTCATTTTCGCCATCAGCGCCACCTGTTGTTCCATCTGTGAGCGTTGCAGAGGCGCCCGACGCGTCATTAGTTACATAACTCGTTACACCATCGGTTCTATTATCCTTATATATTACCTCGTAGTTGCTTGGTACCCACAACTTGTCGTTACTGTATGGGTCAGTTGTTGTCGTGCTTGTTGACGTCCAACTGCTGTGCAATGTTCCTTTGGTGTCCATACCATTGTTGATTGCATAAGAACTTGCACCGCCACTCGCCTTACTAGCGCCCGACGTATACGAACTTTGCGGCTTGTCAGAGCCTGTTTGGTACGCACTACTTTGCCACAAACCCGGTAAGGCGTTTGGCAGTACGACGTAGTTATCTAGTGCGGAATATTTTCCAACTAGCGCCGTGTATGTTGCTCGCGCAACTTCTCTCAAGTTGCTGTCCTTGTAGTAGCCGTAATATGGGCTTGTGTAGTCGTAGTAAGCACTTACATATGTGTGGTTCATATACAATGTAAGGACATCCTTTATTTTCGTGTTCGACATTGAGCGGTATACTACTTGCCATTGCATTTTGCTTGCATTGCTTATGTCTAGATTTCGATTATTTGTTGTTGTTATTGCGTCTAATGTCGCACCATCGAACAACGTGACCAACAATTGTGCGTTGTTTGTTGTTGAGTCAAGTTTTCCAAAATTTTTTGCCGACAAATAGGTGTTTTGTGTGCCTTCTGTTACGCCGCTCCATACTGCGGTGGAGTTGATTTGTGCCAGCAAGTCATATATTGTGATTGGGTTAAGGCTGCTGCCGCCCGTGAAAAGCGCATTGGCGCTGTTCACCTGCACCCACGGTGCGTTATTGTACTGCGTGCCGCTATCAGTTTGCCCAGCGTCGAGAGAAACTTTTTTGTTTGCGCTGAAAATTGGCGTCATTGCTAATACTAGCAGCGTGCAAAATAACAACAGCCACGACACGATTCGTGTTGCGACACTTAAAGTACTGTATTTAGTTTTATAACTTGGGCTAGTATCTAATTGCTTTTCCTTGTTAAGTGCAATAAGATAGTATTTTTCGCTTCTATTTATATTGCTACGATTATACATCCCCCCCCCAGATTTTTGCGCAAATTTCATTTCTCTTATCTCCTTTGTAACCTATTCGTTGTGTCACAATCAAAGTTGGAGGTGCTTAACCTTTTTGAAAGCACAAACACGTTTACTATTTTTTGATTATAGACATTCTTTTGACAATACATTTCCAGTATACCCATTTTCAAAAATTTAGTCAACTATTTTTGATGCGTTTTAAAATAAAATTCAAATATGTTGATTTGACACATAAATTAGATTGTGATTCTTTAGTAAAAATTTTCTTTATCGAATACTGTTTTCAATAAATACTGTGAGAAACAAAAAATATTGCTAAAATCATTCATAGTCGACGTGGTCGAGAGTTAGTCCCTTGGCGGGGAGCGTTTGCCCTGCGCGGGCGCGGTC
This sequence comes from uncultured Clostridia bacterium, assembly GCA_937914725.1. Classification (GTDB taxonomy): domain Bacteria; phylum Bacillota; class Clostridia; order Christensenellales; family UBA1242; genus CAKVOD01. The sequence goes on from CALDMJ010000086.1 coordinate 1,691, forward strand.
ACGGCTTGCGATTATGTCTGGGATACTATCTTTGTCTAGTTTTCTTTGCCCCACTTTCAAGATTGTGCCACAAATAATACGTACCATATTATGTAGAAAGCCGCTACCTGTAATTGTGATTTCGTCATCAATTTTCGTCATTTCGCATTGTGTGATTATACGCACTGTGGTTGATAGTTGCGGGTTCTCTTGACAAAACGCTTTGAAGTCGTGCGTGCCGACAAAGTGTTTTGTGCATTCAATCATTGCGTCAAAATCAAGGTTTGGCCACACTTGCAAGTGCGTTGCGTCACGGAGCGGACTTTCTATGCTAGAGGCGTACATTTTGTAGCAGTATGTTTTTGATTTTACGTCGTAGCGCGCGTGGAAGTCATTGCAGACTCGCTCTGTCTTTTTGACGCGTATTTCGGGCGGCAAATACATATTCATCGCGTATGCTATTTTTGTGGGCGGCAATTCTTTGTCAAAATCAAAGTGCGCAACTTGATTTTTCGCGCTAACGCCTGCGTCGGTTCTACCACTGCCAAAAACCACGATGTTTTGCCCTGTTATTTCTTGCAGCGCTGCTTCAAGTTCGCCCTCAATGGTTCGTAGTCCTTCTTGCGCTTGCCAGCCACAAAACGCACTTCCGTCGTATTCTATTGTTGCTTTTATTCTCATAAATTTATTATAACATAAATTCACAAGTTTTTCAATCAATATATGCTTGCTCTATAAATGCTAGCCCATATAATTATTCATTATAACCGATTTTTCTGAAATTAAAATTTACATTTTGCTGCCTTTATTTTATGAAAAATTACTGCTAAGTTTCATTGTTATCAAGGCGATAGCGATAACTTTAAAAAAAAGAAAAGCGCACTTTAGTAAAAGATTGAAGATAATTTCAACCTTTGATTAAAGTGTCCTTTGCCCTTTGCAGCACATTTATTTTTTCTTTTTTGCACTTAATCTACTAATAAGTATGTAAACGCCTATGAGTAGCATTATTGAACCTAGCATAATTCCATACATTGCTGCAATACTTACTTGATTGCCAAAAAAATACAAGTTGCAATCAATATTATCTCTTATACTAGATATTGCGTCAACTGGAATTCCTTGTCCTGACATTTCTCTAAATGCTCCATTTAATGAATGATACTTAAGTAGTGATGTTCCGTATGTCCCCGGTAAAAATGCTAAAATATTTTGCATCACTGATCCCATTTGTGAAATAGGCATATATGCGCCACATATGAAACCATAACCAGCACTAACTATTGTGCCCACTGCTGATATTTGCCCTTGTGTCGTGAGAAAACAATTCACAATAGAAGATAATGCTGTTCCAAACAAAGTAAGCATAAATAAATCTATCAAGATTAAAATGATATCTGCAAACGACATATACCACCCTGTTGCCGCGATATAGATGAAGCAAGCAATTGTTCCGACCAAAGCGACAAGCAATGTCGCAAATAATGAGGCAAAATAATACGACATAGCAATTGTAGATTTTTTAGTAGGAGTAATATTAATATCCTTTTTTACGCCATTCACTTTATCTGTAACCATTAGCATATTTGCGCAAAAAGCGACTGTCACACAGGATACGGCAAGCAATGAGGAAAACAACTGTCCGTTAACTATTCCATTTATCAGTGATTCCGATACATTAACCCCTTCTGGCATACTGTTGAAAAAAGAGTCTTTGTATACTTTTGCTAAAAAAGTTACAAACAATACCAATAATATAATAGGAGTTATGAGAGAAGTAAAAAACATACCTTTGTCTTTAAAAAATATTTTCATATTTCTTTTAGTCATATAAAATAAGGTTTTCATATCAATTATCTCCTGCGAGTTTTTTGCCAGTTACAGCCAAAAATACGTCGTCCATTTTCCCTTTTGTGATTTCAAAGTCATTAAATAATTGCGGATGTTTTAAAATAAGTTTTTTTGCTTCTTCGGTACTTTTAACCTCAAGCCTGAAAAAATCTCTTATTCTTTCGTATGGGACACCTAATTTTTTAATGCTTTCTTCTACTTCATCATAAATGTTTATAAAATCTCCTGAATATTTATTTTTTAGTTCTAAGGGTGTTCCCTCCACAGCTATTTTCCCATTATCTAGTATAATAACATAGTCTGCATCGGAGGATTCTTCCATATAATGGGTGGTTAAAAACACGGTCATATTTTGTTTTTTTCTACAATTGTTAATAACATCCCACAATGTTTTTCTTGTTTGCGGGTCAAGGCCTGTAGTTGGTTCGTCCAAAATAAGTATTTGTGGTTTATGTAGAAGTGCTCTGGCAACATCAATTCTTCTACGTTGACCACCTGAAAGTTTGCCAACTGTGCGATTAAGCAAATCTTTAAAATCCAAAAGTTCAGCAAGTTCAAGAATTCGGCTGTTTGCATCTCGTCCATAAATCCCATAAAGACTAGCGCGAGATATTAAATTATCTTTTACTGATAACACCTTATCTAAAACAGAATTTTGAAAAACAACGCCAATTTCTTTTGTTATATTTGACATTTGAGAATCTATGTCCATCCCATCTATGAGAACTTTGCCATTATCTTTGTTAAGCGTTCCGCACATAATTGAAATGGTTGTACTTTTCCCTGCTCCATTTACACCCAAAAATGCAAATAATTCACCACGCTTCACTTTGAACGATAGATTATTAACAGCGTGAATCTCTCCAAATGATTTATCAAGATTTTGTATTTCTATAATATTATTTTCCATAATAAATAAATTCCTCAACGTGCTTGTATTAAAATTGTACAACTATACCTCAATCTTTGTCAAGCATTATGTAATAATACAATCAAAAAAATAAAAATATGTTAATTATAATTTGCATACTCAATATCAATTGAAAAAAACAAAAATTTATGGTATAATGCAACATATAAGAATACTATGTATCCAAACGAGGGAGGAATAAATCTTATGAAAGAAAACAGAAAATTGTTAAAAGATGTATTAGACGACATTCGTCAGGATATGAGCGATGAAGAAGTGCTTAATCTACTTGCAAACCGTAAGATTTCAGTACGACCTGAACCTGAAAATGAAAAAAAATATACATTGGGTCAACGAGCCGCAGACGCAATCGCAAAATTTGCAGGCAGTTGGGCGTTTATCTTTTCGTTTACTGGCGTGCTTGTTCTTTGGATGGTCGTAAATATCATAATGGCGACAAAGGCGTTCGATCCGTACCCGTTTATATTGCTTAATTTGCTACTGTCTTGCGTTGCGGCTATTCAGGCTCCACTCATTATGATGAGTCAAAACCGTCAAGAAGAAAAAGACCGTAGAAGAGCCGAAAAC
>CALDMJ010000087.1 GCA_937914725.1 uncultured Clostridia bacterium
GAATCAGAGATATCTATTGCAGCATTGTCGATTGTGACTTCTTTAAATTCTTTTGTATCTAAGTTTAACGCTATGGCTTTGATTTCATTATTTTCACTAAACGAAATTAAAACATCGCTACCAACACCGGCCAATGTCATATCGCTACATTTTACATTTTCTATTGGCAGTGTTATATTCGCATAAGTTTCGTTCACAAAATCGTAGTATCCCAGCGTGTTTGCAACGCTATCTGCGTTGTTTACTTGTGCCCATATTAATCCATTTAGAGTGTCACCATATTTAAATAGTTTTAATGATGAACTCCCATTAATGTGAAATAGCTTTTTTTTGGTAACGCTATAAAAAGCATATTGTTTGGTACCATAGTTATCAACAACTAATTGTAGGGTATTTGGGGCGCATTCTCTCTGGATAATATATCTGCGATATTCCATAAATGTATTGTTAGTTTTATCTACACAAATCATATAATATGTATTGCCACTATCGACATTAAATACTAAATTGTCATCGTATTGATGTACGTAACTATCGCCAGAAAAACTCGCTCTAACTGAGAATTGTCCCAATTCTTCTATTGCTCCATTTTCATTTACGAAACACAATTTAGATGCATTTTCGCTTTGAGATACAAAATAATTTGTATTCTCAATAGGAGATATTTGAAGGATGTTTTCATCAACTTTTTCCAGTGTATCTAGTAAAGGGTCAAATTCCCATAAGCCTTTATTGTCATCACTAAGCGGGTCGGAAGTGCTTGTGCTAATGACAGTCATAATTATTTTATTGTTTGGCATTTGCATATAGTCAAGTCGGTAGTTATTTGACTTGAGATTGAAGCATTTTTCGACATCAAATCCCACACTTGTATAATTTGCTGCGCCTTTGTACAATTTGTTAATTTTGTCATTTAATGCCTGTAATTCACTATCTTTGCTAGATATAGAATCTTGTAAATTGTTTATCTGTAGGGTACACCCACTCACTTCGTTTTGCAGGTCTGCAATGTCCGCCTCGAGGGATGTTTTGGTGTCGATTAGGGTTGTGACTTGTCCTTGCAGGGCAGTGATTTGCGCAGCGTTTGCTTCGGCGTCAGTCTCGAGCGTGGCAATTCGCGCGTTAAGCACTCTAATTTGTTCGTCGGCGGTCTCCAGTTCCGACTGTTTAGTCTCCAGTTCAGCAGTCTTGTCACTCAATTGTTTTTGCGCTGCAGCAAGTTGCGTTTCGAGTTGTTTCTTCGTTGCCTCGAGGCTATCGCGTTGCGTGGTTAGGTTTGCAAGCGCCAATTTCGTTGCGTCGAGTTTGGTGTTGAGGTCGTTATTGTCGTTTACGACTTGTTTGTACTCGTCGCGTTGCGTGACATCGATTGTTTTGTCCTTATACACGGCGCCGCCAGCAAAGCCAGCGCCAATGCCAACGGCGCCAATTGCGACGCCTGCAAGTATTTGTTTTAACATATGTTTTTTCTCCTATCTTTATTTTTTTGTTATTTTCTATTGACTTTTCCGTTTTTATTGTGTATAATATTTAGGAATGTTTGGAAGATATACGAATTTTCGTTTTCCTTAATTGTTGGGCATCCGACAAGCATTCTTTTTTTATTGTGTTTACAGTGGATAGGCGCGTTTTGCGCCTATTTTTTATTTAATTTTTCTATTGTTTTTTTGTCTTTAGATGATAATCTATATTTGCTGTATTCCTCAGTTTTTTCGAACAATTCGACATTTTGCCGATATTGTTTTTGTGATAAAAAAGCAGGGCGTTTGTCTTTTGCGTTAGGATTGTCTTTTAGCGCAATTTGTTTACGCGTTTTATCTTCTTTGTGTGTTAAACCACGAAATAAGAAATCTCCCAACTTCTTTTTGTACTTCTTTTCTGTCCTATTGGACACAGGTGAGTATCCTTCAATATGCGCAGGATGACCTGTTACTTTGTTTTTTTGGAACTCGTCGCGCGGATAGATTACTTCTTGTGTTTTTTTTTTAGTGGTTTTCTTTGCGTTAGACTGCACCACTTTCGCGGGGCTAGCCTTTTTCTTTTTTGTTGTGCTCTTAATTGGTTTTACAGTTTTTGTGTTGGCGCTAACCCTTGTTTTGGGTTTAGCACTAACACTCTTTTTAGCCCCAACTTTAGCACTTGTTTTTGCTTTAATTTTGGGCTTTGCAACTGTGCGAGCCTTTGAGGGCTTAGCCCTCGGCTCAATTTTTTTGTTTTTCTTTTTCTTAAGCATCATAATTGTTAATTCCTCCCAATTTCAATGTTGATTCCGCTATCTTCTAGCGCTTGTTCTGCATCTGTTTTTTCGTCGCTATCACTCGGCGTTGTTACAGCGCTGTCGTTCTTGTTGATTTTGTCGTGTACTTTGTCCGAGATTGTACCCCAGCAAGCCCAGTACAAGAACGCAATCGCTACAACGCACAAGAATAGCACAATGCCTTCAAATACTCTCATTCCTCACCTCCTTTAAAATGAATTTTGTTTGTTAAATACACATTCCAAAGCAAACACCATATTTATAACTTGTAACATCTGAAACATACATAAAATCTATTGTTTCAAAACTTGTGTTGCCGCTGAGAACAGCAGAACGAGTAAGCCAACTCGACCTATCTCCAGCCCCATTATCAAGGCGCTTAATTGTGCTATTTCCGCGTTTGTAGTAAGCATATTGCGTGCCTTCATCAGCATACACTGCTTCAGTTGAGCCTGTTATTTCTGTATAACTGAATAGCCACAGTTTATCACTTGATGTTATAATTTCACTTGACTGGCTCCCAGCAGAAGACTTTTTGTTAACCGCTTTAACGATTTCCTGCAAATCTTCTGGCAATTGAGAGAACAATTCAACCATTCGTTGGGTTCTCATTAG
>CALDMJ010000088.1 GCA_937914725.1 uncultured Clostridia bacterium
TTAGTCAATAAGGATACAAAAAAAGTTTCACTAATGCCAATCTATGACTACGGTTCAGCGCTCCAACTTGATTGGAACTTCAAAACCACATACAATAAGTCGCAAACATTTCAAGGCAGCACCACGCGCAATTCGCAAGCACAGTCGCTACAAAAACAAGCAAACAATTTGCTTAGCAATGACAAAAACAAAGTTATGTTTGGCGTCCATACGCCACTAATCAATGCAAACACAAAAATTCGCGCAGATGAAAACGAGCGTCACGAAGCATTTACTAAAGATACCTTGCTTGTATTGATGCGTGAACTTGCGCAAGAAATGCAAACAAATAGGGAACTGCGCGACTTTTATGAATACGTAAAACGTCAAGTGGATTTCTATCAAATCCGCGACTTCTACGCAAAAAGCATTGACCCAACGACAAACGAACCTCTTGTGCCCGAAATTTATATCGGCGTCGCGGAGCAAACATTTAAAGCGTCGTGCTTTATACTTGATCAAGAACTCGCGCGCGCAAAAAACCGCGTCGCTAACAAGGAAACGCTTTCATCCATAAAATCAAGATAAAATAATAATCAAAACAAATTTGTCGTAGGGATAGTAACCACAGCAGTGCACTATCGCATCAGTAGCGGCTTATGCCGCTCGAGAATGAAAAAATGTAGAATGTATAAGCCTATGCCGTCGACATAAGAAAATGACGCGTAGGGATAGTAACCACAGCAGTGCGGCTAATCGCGCACTAGAAAATATAGAAAGTATAAGACTTTCGCCGCCCACAAGCGCTTGTGATGTGTAGGGAAAGTAACCACAGCAACGGGGCTACCAACGAGAAATAATAAATGTAGAAAGAGTAAAACTTTCGCTGTCGACCAAAATAAATGACGCGTAGGGAAAGTAACCACAGCAGTGCGCTATCGCACAGGGAGAGAGTATGAGTAGTAAAGTAAGAATAGGAATAATCGCAATGCTAATCACCGCAATAGCAGTTATGTTTTCAGGCTGCTCACTGCCAACGCTCAGCGGTGGCGGAAGCACCTC
>CALDMJ010000089.1 GCA_937914725.1 uncultured Clostridia bacterium
GTTATATGTTATGCAAGAAAGATGTAATGCAAGTAATTATAAACAATGTAGTAGGTATTTTAAATGCTAGTTAATTAAGTATAATATAAAGTTACCCTTGATATGGGGCAGTTGTTTGAATGTTAATCCTTATTATATATAGTGAATTATATATACGATGTTATAAGGACAGTTCTCTTTTGAGTGATTTATCGAAACTATCTTTGTCGATGTAGTCAACAATCTTTGTTGCGTCGATTGAAAGCACTTCTTTCTTCCATTTCATAAGGTGTAGCTTCAAGTCAAGTTTCTTTGAGTCGCGTGCGATTGAATGTTTTATTTTTTCGCGTTGCGAATGCCCAATGTCGTCATATGCGTCTATCAAATCGTAGAGCGAACGATTGTACATTATGCGCGCTGAGTCGTAGATCGACTTTAACTGCATTTTTTCGTTGTGTGTAAGTTTTTCGTTTTTATGAAGTTCGACAATTTCGAGCATACGAGTTGCGCGATAATATGCATTTGCGAAGCGCGTGTATGCGATTTCGTATTCGTCTGCATATACGTCAACAAAGTTTTCCGCATTTATTTCGCTATAGCGAACAACCTTTGCGCCAAGGCACTCAGTGAGCGTGCATTTGTTTTGCGTGTAGTAGTTGACAGAAGTCGAAAGGCATTCGCTAAATGGAGCACCTTTTTTATGTGTGTATGCAATGAGTGCGTTTGCACGCGGCGCATTCTTTTTTGAGTTGTCTATGGTGACTTTGCGACAGCCGACAATTATTGCGCCCGTTGGTAAAATGTCGTCCTTAGAAATGTGGACATCGTATAAACTATCAAAATTGCGTATATTCTCATCAATATCAATATTTTTATCACTCCTCGCCGTGTCAAATTCGACATCCCCGTGGTGCAAGATGCTTTCAAAACCCGTACCATTTTTTTCAAGTTCGATAAGCAGTTTTTCGCGTTCGCCGTTGGGGAGATTAGTTTTTTTTAGTTGATTTGCAATCTTTTTGCCGTTAAAGTGTTGCATAATTTTGTTTTGAACTTTCATATTTTCCTCGCTTTTCATAAATTTTACCACGCTTTTCTCCTTTTGTCAATACCACTTTTATGATGTATCTCATTTTTATATGTTAGCGCAGTTGTGTAGGCGGACAAGTCTATAACAGTGAACGGCAATCCGCTATACTATGAGTCGCTTGCCACCATTGACCTCATCAATTATGGGACATAAAACATTTTGTGAAATAACGGTAAACATAGGCAAAAACATTTGATATTTTTCCGCAATTGTGGTATATTAAACATATAAAAAACATAGAGGAAGGAGAACTCAACCTATGAAAAACAGAACAAAAGT
>CALDMJ010000090.1 GCA_937914725.1 uncultured Clostridia bacterium
GTCGTAGTCGCACTATTACTCTTAATAAAAACGGTGGTTCTGGTGGTAATAGTTCTGTAACTGCATATGAAGGAGAAAAACCAAGCAGTGTAAGCATTCCTACAAAGTCAGGATATACTTTTACTGGATATTATAAATCTACTTCAGGTGGTACACAATATATAGATGGAAATGGGGATTGGAATGGTTATATGTCGACATCTACTCCGTCGACGATTTATGCAAATTGGACAGCGCAAGAAGTAACAATAGAATTTTACGTAGATGGAAGTAATATACAAACAACATATTCAAAGTATCAAAGCACGTATGGCGCTGGCGGATGGCCTTCTTCAAGTACAGTTAATAGGTATGTGCCGTCTGGTTATAAGTGGGATGGTTATTTCTATGATGATTATGATACATCAGGCGGGGTGGACATGGGTTCGGGAACTCGTTGCGAAAGCAATAACACTATTTCAAAAACAAGTACAACAATATACTTATATGCTGGATTAGATGCAAACACAATCACAATTTACGCAGACGCAAATGGAGGGTCTCTTTCTGGTTGGGAGACTAAGGAAATAAATGTTGGCGATTCAATCGATTCTTTGCCTAGTGCAACAAGGACTGGCTATACTTTCGCCGGCTGGTATACTTCTTCTTCAGGTGGTAGTCGCGTTTATACTTGGACGACATTTAGCAGTTCGAAGACTATTTATGCTCATTGGACAGCAAAGACATACACTGTCAAATTAGATAGCCAAGGCGGAACGGGTGGAAGCACTTCAGTTACTGCAACATATGGCTCAAGTATGCCTAGTGCAAATGCGCCGTCTAGAACATATTATACATTCGGTGGTTATTATACAGGCACAAATGGCAGTGGAACTCAGTATTATACTTCATCAATGAAATCAAATAGAAGTTGGAATAGAACAACTAGCAACACAACCCTTTATGCTAAATGGACTGCTGAGACAATTAAAATTAATTACAATTCTCAGGGCGGGTCTTTAGTTGGATATACGACAGTAAAATACGGAAGTAGTTTAACAAGTACCAATTTGCCAACGACAACAAGAACGGGCTATAACTTTGCTGGGTGGTATAAGTCAGCAGATTCATCAACTAAATTGTCGACCAGCACTAAGGCGGATGAGACGAATTTAACTATAGAAGGTTCAGCGGGTTCATACAGTGTAATGCTTTACGCAAAATGGGCGGAAAAGAACCCATTGATTACATTGAGTGCTACTGACGCTGACGGAAATTCTAACACGTGGAGCAATATTGGAGATTGGACGTCTTCGACGAGTTCTAAAACGGCAACAAAGAAGTATACTTATAATACAACATTTGGTGCAATGCCAGAGCCTTCAAGAATAGGTTATGAATTCAAGGGTTGGTATGGCAGCACATCGAGTACGGCAACTGAATATACAAGCACGGACAAGGTAACATTTGATAGCAACAAAACACTGTATGCCCAATGGAAAGCAATTGAGTATAAATTAACAATCGATCCAATGGGCGGCGTATATAGCGGCGAAACAACTGTGTCTGGTACAATAAATAAAACTGTTTCACTTGGGGTTATTTCAAAAACTGGGTATACCTTTGTTGAGTGGAAAGCTTCAGGGGGTGGAAGCGCCACAAAAGATTCTTCAGGGAACTGGACATACAAGTTTGGCGCGGACAATGGAAAAGTTACTGCAGTGTGGAGTAAAAATAAGTATACTTTGACATTCAAGTTGAATGATTCTGCAGCGTCGTGGGGGAACATAGATACCTCAATCTTTACGAAAGTTGGGGACAACTATTCTAAGTCTGTCACATATGATGAGACAATCAAGCAAATGCCAGAACCGATAAAAACGGGTTATAACTTTGAAGGCTGGGTCGAAAGTGTGACAAGTCCAGCGGTTTGGACGCCTAACACAATATATACGGTTGCTGATAACAAGACACTTATTGCAAAATTTACTGCAAATCCATATATTTTGACAATTGAATATGGAAACGATAAAAAAACACAAACTAAGACAGGAAAAATCGGCGATACATACACTCTTACCACAGAATTGACTAGAGAGGGTTATACATTCGGTGGATGGGATATTTCTATTGGCGAAGATAGTTGGCTTTCTGGCAATACATTTACATTTGCTGCGAGCGACGCAACAGTTACGGCAATATGGAATAATAACAAATATACAGTTGAATACCATTCTAATGGTGGCAATGGGACAATGGCGTCTTCTACGTTTAAGTATGACGAACACGGCGCATTGGCTGCAAATACATTTACTAGAACGGGTTGGCAGTTTGTCCGTTGGAATACTAAAGCGGATGACAGTGGTGCTTCGTTTATAGATAAATCAGATGTTTGGAACTTGACTTCAGTAAATGGTGGGAAAATCGACCTTTACGCACAATGGGGTCCAATTCAATACAACATTACTTTTGATGCGAATGGTGGAATTATTCAGCCGACAACGGGCTTTAGTGGCGCGATAGGTGGTAAATTCTCAATTGTCACATACAATTATGAGCAAGTGTTGAGCGTTTTGCCTGACGTCAAACTTATAGGCTATACATTTGGTGGCTGGTATTATGAGAATACCTTTGATACGCAAGTCAAAACGACTGACAAGGCAATAAATAATTCTACATTTTATGCAAAACTTACTGCAAATTCATATACTTTGACGCTAGATGGGCTTGATGGGACATTGCCATCGTTATCAGGTTGGGACATTTCTAGTGATAAACACACTGCGACAAAGATTGTTACATTTGATAGCGCTATTGGCGCAATGCCAGACCCTACACTTTGGGGGCACGGCTTTAGAGGCTGGTTTGATGGGACAACGACTAGCGCAACGCAGTATGTCGCATCCAGCATATATACCTTTGATGATAACAAGACATTCTATGCACAATATACAACAAACAATATGTCGGTGTTCTTTGATGCAGCGGGTGGGGACGTCTCAGAGTCGCAAAGAACAATCGAATACAATCACTCTATCGGTACGTTGCCTATTCCAACGCGTGCAGGTTACAACTTTGACGGCTGGTACTATGAAGGAACTGACACAAAGGCAACTGCAAATGATATGGTGACAAAACCAGTCACTTTGGTGGCGCATTGGAATGCAAAATCCTTTACATTAACTTTTGATTCAAATGGCGGAGACTTTGCGTCAAGCGGCAGCACATATTCCAAAACGGTTTATTTTGGTCAAACGATTGGTGAATTCCCACCTGTCACGAGAGTCGGGGCGGGGCTAGCTGGGTGGTTTGAGAATGCAAACGGAACAGGTACTCAGTACTTGCCAACGTCAATTGTTCAATTCACGGCTAGCACCACAATATACGCACACTTTGAAATGGACAAATACACAGTCATTTTCAACTCAGATGGCGGGACTTGCTCAATTACAAGCAAAGATTATTACTATGACTCGACTTATGGCGAATTGCCAATACCAAACAAGGTTGGCTTCAAGTTCCTTGGCTGGACAAAAGAGACGACAGGAACAAATTATGTGAAGTCGACTGGCAAAGTCACAGATTCGCACACTTTGCACGCGCAATATCAAGCAAACACTTATTATATTGCTTTTGACAAAAACAGGAGTGACGTAAGTGGCGCGACGATGCCGCAACTCACAGTCAAGTATGGCGAGGGAGTCAAACTCACGAAAAATACATATTCGACTGCAAGTGCTGAGTTTATCGGTTGGAATACTGATACTTACGGGAAAGGTGAATCGTTTAGTGACGAACAAGTTGTTTACAACTTGACTGAGGACGACGGCAAGACTGTCACATTGTATGCGCAATGGGCGGACAACACATATTGGGTTGTCATTGATACATTGAATGTTGTGGTTGGTAATCAAAACGGATATTCACAATATGGTTCGTTTGCACTAAGAAAGGTGTTCAATCACAACGAGAAAATTAGCGGATTCCCAACACTTACAAAGCGCGGATATGAACCTGCTGGCTACAAAGATGAAAATGGCAATGATATTACGGAAAATACTCAAGTTACGAGCGATTTGAGACTCATTCCACAATGGAAAGCCAAGGCAATCACTTATACATTTGACGCAAACGGCGGTACTTTTAAGGATACGGGCAGTGGAAGTAAGTCGGATGCGGTGGTTGTAATTAGAGGCGAGTTTGGTAAACAACTCGGTGCGCTGCCAACTGTTGAGCGCACGGGCTATACGTTTAGATACTACGCTGAAAGAGACAACGTAGGATATACGATTTTTGACGGCACTACAATCACGGTTGACCGCGATGTTTATGCGATTGCACTATGGGAAGCAATATCATACGTAGTTGTATTCAAC
>CALDMJ010000091.1 GCA_937914725.1 uncultured Clostridia bacterium
AATGTATTACATTATATTCTATAACCATATAATCTAATAAAATACTGCTTTGCAACATATTTCCTTATGATCAAACAGCGTATCAATTATACAATTAATTGATTTGTGGGTATTTGACATACGATTTTGCAACTAGATATACATTTTTTCTGCGACATACCATATTTATGCAAACCAATGTACTTGCAAGTATATAAAGAGGCTAGCGGCGGGACTCAAATCCAATAAAATGCATTTGCCCGAACGAATGCACTAACGCGACTTGTCTATTATTACTATATCCATTATATAAACAAAAGTAAGAATTATCTTCATTTTGCGTCAAATTATTTTCATTTATGTAGGGGAGGGGAGGGGAGAATCTACAAAGTGCGCCCTATGCTATATTAACAAAATTGCAGCCACAAACAATGCTATTTAATACACCAATTATATACTGAACTAATAAAAGCATATATTTGCTACTATTTAATATATAACAAAGCATTTATCACTATGTTGTCATTCAAAGCTATTTAAATTTATCAAAATTCGCATCCCCACACAAAATTTGCGGCATTAAATGTGTCAGTTTCGTTTCCAAAAACGCTTTAAATTATATAAATCATTCTATACTCTAAAAGGGTACTGTAAACAATAAATATTGACAAGTTGTGCTATATATACGCTACCACTTAAGTAAATATGTTAATTATGACATTGTTATGCACGCTGAACGCCCCAATTGTTTCACGTGAAACACTACATTCTTGCTACAATTTACTATGGTAAAAAATAATTAATTATTGACTAACATTTATACAATGTTTCACGTGAAACATTGTTCAGTTCTTCAATTTAGTAGTGTTTTACGTGAAAGAATATCTACTTTTAATATCATATAAACAATGTGCGATATATAATAATGATACAATATATAATTATTTAATAACACCATATGAAACAAATAAATATAACACAAAAGCATATTAACATCCGCAAAATGTTTCACGTGAAACACATAGGTTAAATTTATATCTAGTCATAATAAGTATAGTATAGAATGTTTCACGTGAAACATTCTATTAATATTAGAAAACAATTTAATTCGTCTTCACTATAGTAAATTATATCAACAATGCAGTGTTTCACGTGAAACACTGCAAAGAAAAATGCTATAAATGTCATCATTTATAGCATTTTTCTATTATAAATCAATATTAGTGCATTAGCTCATTCTATTTTTTAAATAATCAATCAAATCACATATCCTATTCAAGTCGTCTTTACTAAAGTAATCGATATAGATGCGCCCTTTGTGGTCGCTGCCAAGCACAGAAACCTTTGTAGAAAACACTTTTTGCATATCGCTGACCATTTCTTTAAGTTCCAAAGATTGTTCACGTTCTAATTTGCGTTTCTTTACGGGTGGGTTTAATATATCTTTTACAGCCTTTTCTAAATCACGAACTGACATTTTACCTTCACTCGCGCGAAGGGCAAGAGCATATTGTGCCGTAGGGTCGCTTATTGCGACCAAAGTACGCGCGTGCCCTGCAGAAAGCTTTCCGCTTTCCACCAATTTCATTACTTCACCTGTCAATGAAAGTAAACGAAGGGTATTTGCAATCGCGGAACGACTTTTCCCGATTCTATCAGCAACTTCATCTTGAGTCATATTGTATTCAAGCATAACATCTTTTAGGGCGCGTGCTGTTTCAATAGGGTTCAAATCCTCTCTTTGCAAGTTTTCAATCAATGCTATTTCTTTAATTTGTCTTTCTGTGTAATCTTTAACAATTGCAGGGATTGTTTTAAGTCCAGCCATTTGACTTGCTCTAAATCGGCGTTCGCCAGCAATTATAATGTAACCACCGTCAATATGTTTTGCAAGTACTATTGGTTGAATAACACCGTGCATTTTGATTGAATCGCGCAATTCTTCAAGTGCTATTTTGTCAAAGTTTTTACGTGGTTGATTTGGGTTTGCCTGTATTTTGTTCAGTTCTATCTCTAAAACTCCCGTATCAACTTGTTTTATATTGTTTTTTGTTTCATACTTTTTTATTTGTTCTTCTTGTTTATTGTCGTCCTCTTCATAAACTGAAAACAACGCGTCAAGTCCTTTTCCTAATCCCTTTTTAATCATTACGCTCTCCTTTTATTTTTATTTAGAAATTCTTCAGCCATAGCGCGATATGCAAGCGCACCCGAACATTTGCTATCATACAAATATACTGGGACACCATGGCTAGGTGCTTCAGCAAGTCTAATATTGCGTGGAATAGTTGTTTCAAACACTTTTTTACCAAAATACTGTTTAATTTGTTCCGAAACTTGTTGCACGAGGTTTGAGCGGTTATCCTTCATTGTCATTATAACTCCTTCAATCTCTAGTTCAGGATTTAAATGCTTTTTGACAAGTTTAACCGTATTCATCAACTGACTTAAACCCTCAAGCGCATAAAATTCGCATTGAATAGGAATTAAAACAGTGTCCGAAGCCGAAAGCGCATTGATTGTTAATAGCCCTAAGGAAGGTGGACAATCAATCATAATGAAATCAAATTCATCTTTAACCTCCGCCAAACTCTCCTTTAAGACCTTTTCACGATTATTTACAGCGACCAACTCAATTTCAGCACCAGCCAAATCGACTGTTGCAGGCAAAATTGAAAGGTTTTTGACCATTGTTTTTGAAATGGCTTCTTTGATAGGGCATTCGCCATCTAAAACGCTGTAAATCGTTTTCAAATTATTCCCTTTTTCAACTCCAAGTCCACTTGATGCGTTCCCTTGTGGGTCCATATCAACAAGTAAAGTCTTTTTTCCAGAAGCCGCAATAAATGCAGACAAGTTCACACACGTCGTCGTCTTTCCAACGCCGCCTTTTTGGTTTACAAATGAAATTATTTTTCCCATAAACATCTCCTTATATTTATTTTATATATTATAACACCTTTTTCAAAAAAAATCACTTCTTTAATACAAAAAGTATTATAACTCCTCAAATTTTTTATATCAAAATTTTTGAAATTCTTTTCCACGCCACAACATATGCGCGTTTTCAAACTTTCCCCCGAAGTGAAGTTCGTTAACTATAACAAAAATACACATTATTTTTGTTAAGTACTTAACTAAAATAATAATGCGACAAAATCTAATTTTGCGAACCCCTCAAAAAGTGGGGGTATTTTAGAGTTTTTTATGTTATATGACATAATACTCGACTTGTGTTTGTATCTTTCAAATTTACCCCCACTTTTTGAGGGTATAAGGCACAAAACCGATGTCAAAATTTGTCTATTTATGAACTTGTACTTGCAAAAACAGTTCATATTATACTTATTTTAGAATTTAAAAATAACCTTCTTTTAACAAACAATCACACCAGTATATTGAATTTTTCACAGTTTAAAAATTATCTTATTACTTGTTTTCAATAAAAAAAAGACGGCAAATGCCGTCAAAAACGCATAAATTACACTAATTATTGAAGTTTTTCTTTAAATATATAAGCAAAACTGAGATATCAGCGGGGTTAACGCCCGAAATGCGGCTTGCTTGTCCTAGCGTGAGTGGTTTTATTTTACTAAGTTTTTGTCTCGCTTCAATTCTAAGTCCGTCTATATTAATATAATCAAGGTTAGGGTCAAGTTTTTGATTTTCAGCACGGTTTTGTTGATCTATTTGAATTTGTTGTCTTTTTAAATATCCCTCATACTTTATTTCCGTATTCACTTCACCCAAAACAGATTTATCAAATTCATCAAAAATATGGAAACAATCATTGAAAGAATAAATATCCACATTTGCACGTTTAAGCAAACTCTCAATAGTTGCGCCCGTTTGCAGTGGCGATTCATCCTTACTGATTAAATAATTATTTATTTTTTCATCAGGTTTTAGCGTGTTTTTCGCGATATTTTTTACTTTTTCTATGTTTTTTACCTTATTTTTATATATTTCATATTGTTTTTCGCCGACAAGCCCAACGCGGTGACCGTATTCCGTCAATCGCAAGTCGCAATTGTCTTGCCTAAGTTGCAATCTAAATTCCGCGCGCGAAGTCATCATTCGATAAGGTTCATTTGTTCCTTTCGTCACAAGGTCATCAATCAAAACACCGATGTAACTTTCCGAGCGTTTGAGAATAAGGGGATCTTCATTACGCATTTTGAGGCTTGCATTTATTCCTGCAATCAAACCTTGCGCACCCGCTTCCTCATAACCCGATGTTCCGTTGATTTGTCCAGCAAAATATAGTCCGTCAATGTCTTTACTTTCAAGTGTCGGCAAAAGTTTCGTACTATCAATGCAGTCATATTCAATCGCGTAGCCGTCACGCATAATAAATGTTTTTTCAAGACCAGTCATTGATTGCACAGTTTTTCTTTGAACATCCACCGGTAGTGAAGTCCCAAATCCCTGCAAATACCATTCATTTGTAGATGCGCTCTCAGGTTCCAAAAATAGTTGATGCCTTTCTTTATCAGCAAAACGCATAACTTTATCCTCAATTGAAGGGCAGTAGCGCGCGCCCACACCGTGAATAGAACCATTGTATAGCGGGGCACGATGTATGTTTGCCTTTATAATGTTATGAGAATTTTCATTTGTGTAAACTAAATAGCAAGGTGATATGTTAGGTTTTTTGTTTTCTGTCAAGACTGAAAAGTTTTGAATATTGTCATCGCCAACTTGAATTTCAAGTTTGTCAAAATCGATTGTCCGCGCATCCAAACGAGGCGGCGTTCCTGTCTTAAATCTGCGAAGCTCAAATCCAAGTTTTGTCAGCGAAGCCGACAAAAAGCTTGCTTGCTTAAATCCGCTCGGTCCAATATTTTCAATATACTCGCCAATGATTATTTTAGATTTCAAATATACACCCGTACAAACTACAATCGTTTTGCACCCAAATTTTTCATTTGTAGCAGTAATGACGCCACAGACTTTTCCGTTATCGACTAAAATTTCTTTGACTTCACCCTGTTTTAAAAAAAGGTTGTCTTGATTTTCCATTATAGATTTAGTAACTTTGTGATACTCAACCTTATCGACCTGCGCACGCAAACTGTGCACTGCAGGACCTTTGCCAAGATTAAGCATCTTGATTTGTAGAAGTGTCTCATCAGCAGTGCGTCCCATCTGTCCGCCAAGTGCATCCATTTCGCAAACCAAATGCCCCTTTGCCGAACCACCTATCGACGGGTTGCACGCCAAAAATCCAACCGCCTCAAGATTTATAGTCAAAACCAACGTTTTGTGCCCAAGCCGCGCCAGCGCCAACCCCGCCTCACTACCCGCGTGCCCCGCACCAATAACTATTGCATCATAGTTTTCATA
The DNA here is from genome assembly GCA_937914725.1 of uncultured Clostridia bacterium. Taxonomy (GTDB): domain Bacteria; phylum Bacillota; class Clostridia; order Christensenellales; family UBA1242; genus CAKVOD01. Next base: position 5,326 of record CALDMJ010000091.1, read on the forward strand.
ATCTATGTTATTATTCATCATTTCCTCCAAATTTTTAAACAAGCAGCACATACTGCTTGTTTTTTATATTTTTTCCGCGAAAAACACGTTTTTTTATATTTTTTCCGCGAAAAACACGTTTTTTTATGTTCTTTTTGTGATTTCCTATACTTTATATATATAAGCAATTTTTATTCCAACATTTTGTTGGACTCCTATGCTATCGTAATTATCGAACAATATATTGATAAATGCCACAACAACTGAAATATGCGTCAACGCTCAGCAATCTCACAACACCGCACCAATAGCACCAGCCACAGGCTATCACAGCCGAGAACCCAAACAGGTAGAATAAGTATACTATGCCGTCCACACAAGTAAATTATACGTACTGACATTACCCTCACCCGTGACATATATCAACAAGAAGTAAAGTAAGTAAAATAAATCGTAGTTAGCCAACCAAAAAAGTAAATTACTAGTAGGAATAGTTGCCACAACACTGCACTATCGCATTATTTGCCAAGACAAAATTTTGAGAATATAGTGTCAATAATATCCTCAATGTCACCATAACCAACAATCGCGGAAAGAGCCGAATAGGCATCCATAATATCGCACGCAACACAATCAAGCGTAACAAAATCAATGTTGTCAAGCGCGCGCGAAATATTCTGACGCGCGGAATTCAGCAATTCATAATGTCGCTGATTCAAAATAATACTTGCATCTAAATTAAATTCTTTTGACACAGTGATTTCAAAGATTTTTTCTTTGAGTCTCAATATATCATCGCTATTTTTTGCCGAAATTACAATAAAATGTTCATTTTTTAATGTTTTTTTGATGTTTTCTTCAAATTTGTGTTGATTTATCAAATCTGATTTATTAAAAACAAGTAAACGCTTTTTGTCGTTTGTCTCGCTCAGAATCGCATCCAAGTTTGCCAAGTCAGAGCAATCAAACACGCCCAAAACCAAATCACTGACCGCAATGTTTTGTTTTGTACGTTCTATGCCGATTTTCTCAATCGCATTTTCGCTTTCACGAATACCCGCTGTATCCACAATATTGAAACGCATATCCTTATATATATAAGAATCTTTTATTGCATCAGTAGTCGTGCCGGCGATATCAGTAACAATTGCCACATCGCAATTCATAAGGCCATTCATAATCGATGACTTGCCAACATTGGGTTGTCCTACCAAGCAAACATTTATTCCGTTTTTGATAAGGCGACCATAATTATATGAGTCAATAAGCTTATCAATTGCGCGATTTAAATTTTCAAGCAATGCTTTAATTTTTTCGGCAGTTTTAAGTTCGTCATCGTGTTCGGGATAGTCCAGCGTAACATTGATTTGCGCCAAACAATCTTTCAAATTGTCGATGAAACCATTAATTTGCGTAGAAAATGCGCCATTTATTAGGTTTTTGCTCGCAATTAGTTCTGCATTTGACTGTGCATTGATGTAGTCCATCAAACTTTCGGCTTCATTTAATGACAGTTTACCATTCATAAATGCGCGCTTTGTGAACTCGCCACGCTCTGCCATAGTTGCGCCTAATTGCAAACACTGTTTGACGATTTCGTTGACAATCATAATTCCGCCGTGAACTTGAAATTCGACGACGTCTTCACCCGTATATGAGTGCGGAGCTTTGAAGTATACGACAAAGCCGTGCTCGTCTAGTTTTTCGGTTTTTATTTTGCCAAGATACATATATCTCGGTTGTTCGATGTTTTTGTTGAACATTTTTGTTGCAATCGAGAGGCTTTTTTCACCACTTAGGCGGACAATTCCGACGCCTGCGCTCCCGATTGGCGTTGCTATTGCAACGATTGTTTTTTCGTTATTTTCCATACCATATTATAGCACCTTTCTCCCCAAAATACAAGTGTGCGGCATAGACCGCGGCTGCAGGTGCAGTTCCTACAAGTATTTCACTTGTAGAGGCGGCAAGCCTATGTACTTTCTACCTACTTTTATTCTCGTCGGGGATAGCCCCGCTGCTGTGGTTACTGTCACTACAAGCAATTTACTTATTGAGACGACATACTTATACACTTTCTATATATATTCATTCTCGGTGGGGATAGCCCCGCTGCTGGCGCGGTAGCGCACGGCTGTGGATACTGGTGGGTATCTATGAATTACATTTGTCGACGGATAGCACTTGTACTTTTTACATAATTAATATTTTAGGTAAAAGTAGAAAGAGAAGCCCTGCTACTAGTGCGGCAAAGTGTGGCGTGTAAAAATGATGATATTTAGTTAAAAAAAACGAATTTTTGAAGTAAAAATTCGTTTTTTTTAGAAAAATTGATATAATATCGTTTATTTTATTGTTATTTCATCATCCTTTTCGACAAATTTGCATTGGTGATAGTTTTTCGTTTTCAAACTTTGTTGCTCAAAACATTTTTTGACTTTATTTATATTTTCTCGAACTTCAATATTTTCTGGATAGACTCCAAATTCTTCTAAAAAATCAAATCTTTTGCGAATGCCGATTTCTTGTAATTTACTTGCGATTGAAAAAGTTTCATCCGTAGAATTAAAAATATAGGTCAAAATTTCGTAAAGAGCGGAATTAAAATATTTCAGTTCGCAACTTGAAATAAAATCAAGATATGCCGATTCATCTTTATATTGTTTCATATTTTTTAATTCATAAATATTTTGATTTGCGCCGATATCATAAAATGCATTTTTAAAATTTGCAAAAACCCGTTGATTTTGACGACAAACAAGGCTGCTAAACAATTTATATTTTTTTTAAAAATTTCTCGTTGAATAATTCTTTCTTTTTCTTTCTTTAAAATTGCATCCATTTTTTCACCTTTGTTATAATTTTAGTATACACCAACAAACTTTATTTGTCAATATTGAAAATTAATTTTGAATGCTTATTTTATAATAATTAGAAATACAAAAAACAATATATTTTAGTTGCAACAAAAGCAGTGAATAAATATTATTTTTTCAAAAAATTTTGAAAAAATAATGAAAAAACACGAAAAAATGCATTTTTTTCGTGTTTTTTAGTGATTTTTTATGTTTTTTTGTTGTCTCGTCTTATCGCGCCCCCAAAACTCAAGTTTGCAAAAAGTACAAAAATTGCTAACCCGCAAAGTGCTTCAAATGTAGCAAAGAGTGCGCCCTCACACAAAAAAACAAGCAAAAATATTTTTTATTGCTTGTTTTTAGGTATATTATTTTTTTACCATGCTACCGCGCGAAAAAAACTGTAATTAAAAGCATCGGCTTGCCGTCCAGCAAAGTAGCTTAGTCGCACCCACCAGTATCTGCGGCTGTGCGCCATCGCACCGAGCGATTAAGCGCATAGAAAGTAAAGCAGCCTGCCGTCAACCTAAGTTACTTATGCGCCCCCACCAGTATCTGCGGCTGTGCGCCATCGCACTACTCAAGCATAGCTTTGAGGTCGTTGACAGCAACGCTAACACTAGTCTTGTTTTTGACCATTTCCTCAATCTTGTCACGGGAGTGAATGATTGTCGTGTGGTCGCGCCCGCCAAAGATTTCGCCAATAGTCGTAAGCGGCAAATCCATCATCTCAGTGATGAGATAAACGCAAATCTGGCGCGCGGTGACAATTTCTTTTGTCTTTTTCTTCCCAATAAGGTCGTCTTTCGTAACATTGAAGTAGCCACAAACGACGTTTATGATACGGTCAGTGCTTAGAGATTCTTTGTTTGTTTCAAGATAATTTTTGAGGGCCTCTTGCGCGTCATCGACTGTCGCAAGTGTTTTACCCAAAAGGGAACTAAAGAAAATCACTTTTGAAAGGAAACCTTCCATTTCACGTATGTTGGTATCGACACGTTCCGCAATGAACTTGATTGCGTCTTTTTCGATGTTGTAGTTTTCAATAGCAGCTTTTTTTTCCAAAATCGCGATTCTAGTTTCAAGGTCAGGTTTTTGAATATCCTGAATGAGTCCGCTAGCGAATCGTGATTTTAGTCTATCCTCTAGCGCTGAGATTTCGCGTGGAGGGCGGTCAGAGCTAATGATGATTTGCTTATTTTTTTGATAAAGGTCATTGAATGTGTGGAAAAATTCTTCCTGCAACGCGCGTTTTTCGGAAATGAACTGGACGTCATCTACCATTAGGACATCGACATTGCGGTATTTTTCTCTAAAATTTGTGATAATTGTGTCATTGGATGAATTGAACTTGAGCGCATATACATAGTCATTGATAAAGTTTTCACACGTAACATACACGATTTTCTTATCTTTGAGGTTGTTTTTTATGTAATTGCCGATTGCGTGAAGCAAGTGCGTTTTGCCGAGCCCGACGCCACCATAGATGAACAGCGGGTTAAAACGCATTGCAGGATTTTCGGCCACTGCTCTACACGCAGTGTACACAAATTGGTTGCTTTTCCCGACGACAAAGTTGTCAAAGGTGTATTTGGGATTAAAGTTATCCAAGGTGTTTTGCGTGGCGGCTTGCTGAATTTCTTCCTCAAACGGTTTATTATACTTCAAGTATTCTTCTTTTTCCTCTGGAGTGAACAGTTCAAAGCCGATGACGTTGTCAAATTCGGCAGTTATCGCATTCAAGAGTGCGTCTTTAAAGTTTTTGAGAACTTGACTTTTTGTGACGACGCTTGGCGCTGCCAAAATTATGGCGCCATCCTTCAAGTCGATGACTTCGAGCGGTTTTAACCACAAATCAAAACTTACGGCAGATATGTCTGTTGCCATTCTTGTTAGGACATTTTCCCAACCTTTCAAAATTTTATTATCCATATTTCTAGTATACCACCTTTCCCTCAATAAGTCAAGCGGCGGTGGCAAAGGCCACTGCTGCAGATACTTTCCCTACACACCACATACTGGTATGGACGGCAAGCCTCCATTCTTTCTACTCACTCCCATTCTCAGTGGTAAAGGCCACTGCTGCAGATACTGGCGGGAAAGCCGCGGCTATAGGTACTGTCTCTACACGTCAATTGCCTTTACGGGCGGCATACCTTTACGCTGCTTAGTTTTTTTGTTCTCGGGTGCGGTGGCAAAGGCCACTGCTGGTGCGATAGCGCACTGCTGGTGGCAGACGCCACTGGTGCAGGTACAATTTCTGCAGGCAAACAACTAAGTATGACGGCGCATTTTAGTGCTGTCTATTTTTTTTATGCTCGTTAGGGGATAGCACGTGGCTACAAATTTTTGCGCTTTTACATATTATGCATTTTGTACTTAATGTTTAGTTAGTGTGCACGCGTGTATTAGTACTATATATATAGAAAGTACTTATATATACACGCTCATTATTAATTTAGTAGTTATTGTATTTAGTACGGACAATATAGAAAGTACTAATATATAAGTACGGACAATATAGAAAGTACTTTTAAGTTAGTACATACTATGTAGAAAAAAATTAATAATATTAATACATACTAATTTGTTAGTACTTTTAATATAAGTACTTACTTTATATAATGTACACGTAATTTTTATTACTTACTATGTATTACATACTTATAA
>CALDMJ010000092.1 GCA_937914725.1 uncultured Clostridia bacterium
GTTTTGTCAAAACTATCCCATCTAGGTCAATTGCCGAGTCAAATTCGCGAACTTGATTAACGGCGTTTTGTCCTGTTGTTGCGTCGATAACAATGTATCTTTCAAAATGCGCATTTTCCCAATTCTTCGTTGCGACACGGTTGACTTTTGAAAGCTCTTCCATTAGGTTTACTTTATTGTGCAAACGTCCTGCTGTGTCGACAAGCACAACATCAAAGCCTTTTGCTTTTGCAAAACTAATTCCGTCAAAAACGACACTTGCGGAGTCGGCGCCCTCATCTTGTTTGACGATTTTGACGTCCGCGCGATTTGCCCAAACATTGAGTTGCGCACTGGCTGCGGCTCTAAATGTATCCCCTGCTACAACAACTACTTTTTTGCCAAGATTGTTATAATAATTTGCAAGTTTGCCGATGCTTGTCGTTTTGCCAACACCATTGACGCCGACAACTATCACAACTTTTGGATATTCATCCTCGCTCGTAGTTTCGTCACACGATGTCATAATTTCTTCAATGACTTGCCTCAAGGCGTTTTTTGCTTCGTCACAAGTTTTCAATTTTTCCTTTTTGCATTTCGTACGCAGGCGTTCGATGATTTCTTCAGAAGTTTCGTACCCTAAGTCAGAAGTAATCAATATCTCTTCAAGGTCATCAAAAAATTCGTCGTCGAGTTCCTTGTGAAAAATTGAGTCAATTTTGTTTGAAATAGCATCTTTTGTCTTTTTCAAAGCATTTGCAATTTTTCTAAAAAAGCCAACTCTTCCCTTCTTTTGTTTTTCTACAACCTCTGGTTTTCCTTCCTGCGTTCCAGCCACTTCGATTATTTTATTTCCTGCTACCGCTTCCTCTGCTACTTCAACGCTTTCTTGTGATTCTTCAACAATAGGTGTTGGGGGCTCAGCATTCTCAACGATTGTAGGTTCTTCAACCTTAGTTGACTCTTGCGAAATCTCATCGATTTCCGAAACTACAGGTAGATCGGCAACTTCTTGCGACTCAGCAACTTCAACTTGTTCAGTAGTTTGCATTTCTCTGATTTGTGGTTGTTTAATTTCATCCACTTGAGTAGCTATTTTTGTTGCTTCCACAATGTCAGTTGGCAAGATTTCTTCAGCAACATTTTGCTGCAAATGTTCTACTTGCGGTTGGTCATTCATTTGTTCACGTTTTTCGATTTTGTCGTCTAATTCAACATTGTCATTTTTGTTTTTCTTATTCTTGTCTTTTTTAAACCAATTAAAAATTCCCATATCTATACCTTAACTTATATTTTTGTAAGCGGTCAAACTGTAGAGAAGTTTTACGCCAAAAACATATGGCGCAAGTTCCTTAACCTTGTGCAGGTTCTGCATTAGCAAGCGCATCTGAAAGTTTGACTGATACAATCTTTGATACACCTTTTTCTTCCATTGTAACACCGTATAGAGAGTCTGCAAGTTCCATTGTTGGCTTTCTGTGCGTGATGACAATGAATTGGGTTTCTTTTGAAAACCTATGCAAATATTTCGCAAATCTTTCAACGTTTGCGTCGTCTAGCGCCGCCTCGATTTCGTCAAGCAAGCAAAATGGCATTGGACGTAATTTCAAGATGGCGAACAAAATTGCGATTGCGGTGAGTGCTTGTTCACCACCACTTAGCAAACTGAGGTTGGTAACTTTTTTACCCGGTGGTTCGGCTTGAATGTCTACGCCTGCCTCAAGACTATCTTCCGATTCGGTTAGCACGAGACGTGCGTTGCCGCCGCCAAATAATTCGCGGAATGTGCGAGTGAAGTTGTTGTTGATTTTTTCAAAGGCATCATCAAACTTTTGCGTCATTTCAGTCGACAATTCTTTGATTATTTGGAGCAAATCGTCTTCCGCTTTTTGGTCATCTTCCATTTCTTTTGTCATTTCTTCGTAGCGCAAGGAAAGTTCTTTTATATCCTCGATGGCGCTCATATTGACATAGCCTAGTTTGCTGATTTCCTTTTTGATTTCAATTATGCGTGGAATTGATTGCTCTGTATCAAAGTTTTCATCACGATACATCAAGCAGCCATCGTAGTCAAGTTCATATTCCTCAGCAATTCTACCTGCCATTGCGTTGAGGTCGTCGTCAATTTTTTGAAGATTCATATCTTCGTGAATTTTCTTCTCCTGAACTTTTGTATAATCGGCATTTATCATTATTCTTTCTTGTTCAATTAACTTCAAACTCAATTGATGTTCTTGCTTGGTTTTGTCTAATTCCGCAAGGTTTGCTTTGGCATTGTCAAGTTCGCCCTTTAATCTAAAGTAGTCACTATTATCACCGTCACTCATTTGAGTATTCTTTTCTTTCTCAATATCACTTTGCGATTTTGCAAGTTCGTTTGTCAAAATAACAATTTTATTATCAATTGCGCCGATATCTTCTTTCAAATTTTCGACGTCTTCACGATATGATTCAATTTCACTTTCAATCGTTGCGATTTGAACTTTCAAATTAGTATTTTCTGTGTTATACTGCTCTTTCTTCGTGCGAAGCAAATCATACTGGCTTTGACGCTTTGAAATGCACTCATTTGCATTTAATCGGCTATTGCTAATTGTATTTTCAAGTTCGTCGACACTGTTAATTTCGTCCTCAATTGCTTTTGCACGTGCGTTGCTTTCGTTGTATGTTCGGCGCAATTGCTCAAGCTCTTTTTGTGTTTCTTCAAATTGGACATTAGCCTTTTGCGATGCTTCGACATTTGTTGCAAGTTCGATTTGCATTGCTACAAGTTTTTCATCAATTTGCGCAATTTCAATGCTAAGTTGCTCAATTTCTTTGCCAGTTTCTACACTTTCATTTGATAAGCTTTCAAGCTTTTTGCCCTTTTTGTCAATGTCGTCTTTCAGTGTTTCGATTTCTTTTTCACGTCCTAAAATATTGTTTATTTCTGCTTTTTTGCTACCACCAGTGATTGAGCCTTGCGGGTTAACAATGTCGCCTTCAAGCGAAACAATTTTGAATGAGAAACGCGAGTTTTGCGCAAGTGCAACTGCTGTATCAAGCGTGTCTACAATAACTGTGCCGCCAAGCAAACTTGTGAACACATTACTCATTTTTTTGTCATACTCAATCAAGTCACTTGCAACACCAAAGACACCTGCCCTATTCAAAAGCTTTTTAGTTTCAGCGTCGAGGTAACGCGGTTTCATTGATGTGATTGGCAAAAATGTCGCTCTACCATACCTGTTTTCTTTTAGGTATGCAACAAGATTTTTTGCATCACCTTCATTCTCTGTGACAATATTTTGAACCGCTGCGCCGAGAGTTGTTTCAATAGCAATTTGAAATTTCTCAGGCACTTTGATAAGATTTGCGACGACCCCTACAATTTTACTTTTCAGTGCAGCGTTCTTCTCCGCGTCCTGCATAAGTTTTTTGACACTATAGGCAAAGCCATCAAAATCGGACTGCATTTCACTTAGCAATTTGTGCCTGCTCACAATGCTTGCTAGCGCGGTTTGCAATTCCTGAGTTTCGTCAAATATATCTTGTTTGCGAACATTTGCTTGTTGCAATTTTCTTTTCAAAACATCAATACTCAAATTGCTTTCGCTAATTTGAGAGTGAAGTTTTGCAATCGTTTGCTCAGATTGCGTTTTATTTTGCTTTAAGGCATCATTCTTTTCACTTAAGGTATCAAGTCTCAGTTTCAAATCAGCGCTTTGGTTGTTTAGAGCGTCCTTCTCCGCATTGAGACGTGAAAGGTTTGCCTTTATTTCGCCTAGTTTATCAATTGATTCAAGCAAATTCCTTTGGTTTTTATCGACTTCGTCCTCATTTTCAGTCAATTCATCAACGACACGCAAATATTCATTGCTCAATCTTTCTGAAGTCAAGTTGAGTTCTTTCAATTTTTGCTCATTTGCGCAAAGTTTTTCTTCTTTAGCGGCAAGCATTTTTTCGGTATCGCTTTTTTCAAGTTTTACCCTTTCAAGTTCGTCCTCCTTAGACTGCATTTGTTGCGTCAAGAAGTTCATCCTTTCTTGTATTAACTTTGTTTGCCCTGCTTGTTTTTCTATGTTTACCGACAGTTCGACGACAAGATTATGTATTTTTTCAATATCGGCGTCAATTTTTTGAATTTCAGACATTGAAGTGTCGTATTTTTGATTGCAACTAGCCAGTTGTTCTTCTTTAACTTTCAATTCTTCAGCAATTGCCGCGATGCGGTCGCGAACCTCTTGTCTTCTTGCGTTTGCGGTGTCGCACTGAATGAGGTAGGCATTGATTTCAAGTACACGCAGTTCATCTTTGAGTGCAAGGCATTTTTTTGCATCCTCCGCTTGTTTGCGCATTGGTCCTAGCTGTCTTTCAAGTTCGGCAGCGATATCCGAAAGACGCGTCAAGTGGTCGTGGACACGCTCAAGTTTTCTTTCCGCCTCGACCTTGCGCGCTTTAAATTTTGCAATTCCTGCCGCCTCTTCAAAGATAGCGCGACGATTTTCGGGCTTTGAATTGACGATTTCGGCTACTTTACCTTGTCCAATAATTGAATACCCGTCCCGTCCGATACCAGTGTCGTGCAAAAGGTTAACCACATCTTTGAGTCTGCAAGGTGTTCTGTTGATTGCATATTCGCTTTCGCCGCTGCGATATAGTTTGCGGGTGATGATAATTTCGTCGTACTCCATATTGAGTTCGTGGTCGGTATTGTCAAAGACAAGTGAAACTTCACAATACGAGAGTGATTTGCGATTTGCTGTACCTTTGAAAATGACATCTTGCATACTGCTTCCGCGCAAAACTTTACTGCTTTGCTCACCCAAAACCCAACGAACAGAGTCCGCGACGTTGCTTTTTCCGCAGCCGTTTGGGCCAACGATTGCGGTTATACCATTGTCAAAGTCAATTTCAAGCCTATCAGCAAATGATTTAAAGCCTGCAACTTCAATTCTTTTAAAATTCATAATCTTACCTTTTTATCAAATTTGATGTTTTCATATGCTCATACTTATTAAGTGGAAATGGAACTTCTATAACTAATTTATTCCCCACAATTGTATGAAAGTGTTTCAAGCGCGGTTTGCGCGCATTTTTGCTCCGCCATTTGCTTGGAACCTGCCTTTGCGCTGCAAATTTGTTCGCCTTTTACAAAGAAGCCAACTTCAAACACTGGTTTATGTGCTTGCCCATACTGAGCGAGGGTTTTGTAA
>CALDMJ010000093.1 GCA_937914725.1 uncultured Clostridia bacterium
AAAAGCGTCCATATTACTAATACTAATTTTGCTGAGAATAAAAAATGTGCAAAAGGAGTATGTAATATGAAAAATCAACAATATAAACAAAATACAAAATCAAATAACAATAAAATATTTGCTAACAATAAAACATTTGCCATAGCGCTTTTAATGTGGCTTTTTGCTTTGGCACTGTGTTTTGCGGTGGTACTGTGGAACAATGAAAATGAATGTGATTTTAGTAGTGTTGATGCGGGCGCAACAAAGTATTTTTATTTGCTTATTGATCTCAATTTAAATGACAAAAGCGCTGAAGATATTATCTCTAGTATATCAGCAGATTGTGATTATAAACTTGCTTTATTTGGTGGAGATGGTGCCAATGCTTCTGCGACAGGTAGTTTTACTAAACTTGATTCAGCGCTTTATAATGGGTTTCAAGCGACTATTGAACACACAGACTATATATTATATCTTGATTTTGGTTATGGGATTTCTGGAGATAACGCTTCAACGGTGCTTGTATCTGCTAACTTGACAAATGTATATAATGCGTTTAACGTTGCGGGGAAACCTTACAATAAATTATTTAAAGGGTTTACCTTATTCTATCCTACTTCATCGGGGACTTCAAATGAAACTACAATCACTGTTAGCGATGGTTCTTGTATTTTTCAATCTACTGAAAATATGTACTTACTTCCTTCTTGGGGTAGCAATGGTGAAGACACTTGCGGCGGCTTCATTCTACACGCAGAGTGGGAGTATGTTAAACCGACAAATGCCGATGTGACAGTCAATATTGCGGTGCAGGGGGCAAACAATAGCGGCGTCATTGTTTATTTGCAGAAAGACGGCGTTATGCTTGCGCAGTTGGCACAAGCAAGCAATGGGAGCATTGTTATCAAAAATCTAAACATTGGCGAAACCTATGAACTACTAATCAGTAAGCCTTATATGTGGTCAATAACTGCAACGGGCTCGGGAGAACTTTCGGGTTGTAAGTATACTATCACCGTAGGTGACCCGACAAACGACGCAAATATTAATGTTATTACTCTATCATTTAGCGGGGGAGGAACTTCCAACAACGTCATAATATTGTAGAGGTTTTGCGCGGGAAGTTCGCGACGAATGATTTGATTTCACTATAAGTTTAATTAAGGGCGGTTCATTATGTGAGGAATGCCGTGCGACACGTGTTGAGTGCTAGCGCGACTAGTCCAAAAGACATTAAGTAATTTATCGTTGCCGTGTGACGGGCGATGAGCGAGACACCGAAATTTTAGAGAAAGAACGCGTTTCATTACACGTGTGATGTGTGATGAACGGAGCGGGTGCGCGTTTATATCTCGTAAAATATGTTTATATAGTTTTGAAAAAAACATTGAAAATTCAGTGCAGTTAATTTGACAATGTAGTCGTCAAATAATTGCATTTTTTTTCAATTTATTGTATAATAAAATTACATTCAGCAAAATATATTATAATGTTTGTTATAGATTGCCGTCGAATGTCGATGAAGGAGAAAAAATGAAATTATCAGTTGTTGTACCATTATTTAATCACGCGGAAAACATTTATTCATTTATCGACGAAGTGGACGCGCGCGCGCAAACTCTTTCCGACGTACACGAAATCATTGTGACGACAAATCAAGATTTTGAGTTTGTTGAAAAATTGCACGACCGCTTGAAAGGCAAAGCCCACATAATTGCAGTTCGTGAAAGTGACGACTATCAGCAAGTCGTTATGGCGGGCGTGGATAGGGCAAGCGGTGACGCAACAATTATAATGACGCCCGAGTATGCTCCCGAACTGATGGACGATATGGTAAACGAGTGGCGCGCTGGCAAAGAAGTTGTTTGCCTAAGGCGCAAACACGGCAAGTTTGGGCAATTCATCACAAAAATGCGCCTCAAAATTTACAACCTTTTCTTGTTTATGTTCGGAGATATTTTCAGCATCGGCATCTTGAAAGACGCGCAACTGCTCGACAAAAAAATAGTCGACAAAATGAAAGCGGAACAAGATTTGGCGCACCGAATTAGAACGATGTATGCGCCGCTCGATTGCAACACGGCGGTCTTTAATATCGACCATTCAATTGAAAAGTTTGAAACAAAAGGCACGCCTAAATTTGACTTTTGGCTCGGCGCGACTGGTGCGGTTGTGACACTACTAGCAATGATAACTGCGTTTGCGCTCGCAGGCGCATTGCACGCGCCAATTTGGTTTTGGACAATCGTTATCATATTTGGCTTAATCTTCGAGTTTGTGTTTATAGCGCTGCTTGTTAACGCGACGGCGCGGGTCAAAATTGGGATACTACATAATGTGGATGAGCAAGGGCGCATTTACAACGCCGTGCAAGAGTATCACAAAGAAAATAGTTTTGACGAAAAGACAGAGCAGTCGCAAATATTGCTAAAAACTGAACCCGAACCGAAAAAATCAGCCGCTTCGCGCAAAACCGCGACGAAAAAAGCAGTCACTGAAAAACCAGCATCTGCAAAGAAAGCGGAGAAAGCAGATGTTTCGCACAAAGTTACAGGACAAGAAACAAAACACAAAGAACCCCCTAAAAACGTCGTTGCTAAAAACGTAGTAACACCCAAAGATGAGGCCGTAAAGAATGTTTCTGCAACGGAAACAACTAGAAAGGCAGCATCAAAAAAAGTAACGGCTAAAACGGTAGATGCCGAAAAAGAAAATGCTCCAAAGCAAGCCGCAAAAAAGGTGACTAAAAAAGCGGTTACCAAATCTGCGATGGATGAAAAAGAAACGACTGCAAAAACAGCCAAAAAAACATCCACAAAGTCAGCAACCCCAAAGGAAGTTGAACGAATAGAAACTGCACCTACAAGTAAAGTGGAAGATGGCGCTGAAAAAACACCCAAAAAGGTTACAGTCAAAAAAACAACGCCAACAAAGACTGGTGCAAAAACGGCAACAAAAAAGTTGGCTGAGAAAACACCAACAACTAGAAAGACTACCAAGAAAACAACAGTGGGAAATGAATAAAAAATAACATATCGCGAATTTTGCGATATGTTATTTTTTTGTGTTAGCAATTATTCATTACTCGTTACAATGAGTGTTAAAGTATAGCCATTTTGAATAAACGATAATTGACCATTCTTGTATTGATTGAAACCGGTTGCCGTTGAGCCACTGCCAACGGTTTCACTAAGTGTGAACCAAACACTGTTTGCAGGTGTTGCGTCATCGACGATTCCAAACGATACAAAGTATTTGTGCCCGACAGCATAAGTCAAATTGATTGAAATTTTGTCATTGTCAATTTTTTGATTTTCAAATGAAATAAATTCTTCTACATTCATACCATTTATATAGTTTTGGTCATTGAAAGAGATGTAGAAGTTGGTGTCTTGATTTTTATATTTTGTTGGCAAATTGCTCGTGTCAAAAATAATTGTTTCCGTCCACGTTTCAACATTGATTGTGTCAGCAACTGTCAATTTGATGACGAGTGTGCCTCTTTGTGACGAACTATTGCCGTTTGTGAGTGCGATTGTGACCCACGTTGTGCCATTATGAATTTTTGTTGTATCAACAACAAGGTTTGTGCCATTGATGATATTGCTTTGGCTTTGAAAACTATTTTCTAAAGTGAAAGCGTCGTTTGGAATAACGTTTTGGTTTGATGAGGTGATTTCATAGTTTAAAATTGTCATATATGACGCGTTTAGCGAAATATACATACTGCAGTTGCCGTTGTTTGGAACAAGCGTTTTTGTGTTAGAAGATGAGAACGCTGCAAAAGGACGTGAAGTCGAATCGGTTGCAAGCACTTCCACATAATCTTCAAGAACTGCTGAAACTGTTACATTTTTTGTGAGAATAAATGCAAATGTTGTGTCATTTTGTCGGCTTGCTCTGTCAGTTCCGCTTTCACTGCTATAAGTCACAGCGGTCAGTTTCTTTTCAAAATTTTTGAGTTCTACGGTAATAGTAACTGTATCTCCAAAAACACCTTCAGCCATATTTGACGTAAGTGAATAATCTTCGGATTGTGTGAGTGTGATTTTGTACTTAGTTTCTTCAGGAGGTTTGTCGCTGCCGCATCCAACAAAAGTGAGTGCGCAAACGAGTGCAACCATTGAAAGTATAATGCTTTTAATTTTGTTCATAATGCTTCTCCTATTATATTATGTTTTTCATAATGCTGGCGAATATGTATGCAAAATGGATTTGACAAACATTAGAAATTTGTATCATTTGATTTAAATACCCCAACATTTTACACGCGAAATTATAGCATAATTTACTTTTCAATGCAAATATTTTGCCCTATATTTTGCTACTAAACGATCTACAAACACTATAAACACAAAAAACGGCTATTTTGCCGTTTTTTGTGCTTGTTTTAGTGCTTTTTTCATCAAATATACCTAATATGCAGTTCTCAATTTGTTCTGCCGATGAGTTTATCAATGCTGCAGTCAAGGTAGTTTGAAATTTCTATGAGTGTGGAGAAAAGCGGAAGTGCGCCATTTTTCCATAATGTGAAGCAGGCGGTGGAGTAGTTGAGGGCATAACACAGGTGGCGCTTTGGTATATTTTGTGTTTCTAGAAAACTGACTAGATTGTCATAAAAGTTTATCTCCCATTCTTTAGGTGGAATGAAAATAGGTTCAACTTCTTTTCCAGCAAGGTAGTCGAGGCTTAGTTGGAGCGCGTCCGCGATTCTAACTGCAGTTTTAAATGTTGGTTCACTTCGATTTAGGCGAGAAATTGCCATTTGGCTGACACCTGCAATTTTTGCGAGTTCATTACCTGATAACTTTCGCGAGTTCATAATTTCTTGCAAATTTTCTCCAAATATTGACATAAATTTACCTATAATTATAATTTCAACGAATTTTAGGAAAAATATTCGCAAAAACGCTTTACTAAACGCGAAATAAGCGCTATAATATAAGTAATGTAGGGAAATTTATTGAAAAGGAGTGGGATTAAAAATAATAAGGAGGGAACTTATGAATACTATGGAATATTTGCTGCAAATATTGAGCAGTGAACTTTCAAATAACGTGTTTATGATAGACGGCAAAATTGTTGTTCAGTTGAATGACAACACGGCGGTTGTTTTGACTGAAAGCAAGGAATAGACGCATTTATAAAAATGTAGCACAAGCAAATTAAAAATGGGCACAATAAGAGAAAAGGGGAAAGAAATAATGGATAAAACCAAGATAACAATCAATAATTATGAAGAATTTAAGCAATACTTGCGCGAACTCATTGAAGTTGATTTTGACGATGCAATTTTTGGTAACGGCTTTATTGTCATCAATGGTAAGCGTATTGAATTTTGCAATGTTCCGCAAAAAAATAAACAATAATGAAAACATTATCAATTTTTGTGGTGTGCTAATATTATGTATCACGAAATTTAGAAATGATAAGTTCTAAAAGTGAATTTATTTATCATAAATCAAATTTAATTAACGATTTAGAAAAGGTTAAACTGTAAGTCTATACAATAGTTGCGGCAAATGCACCTATTGTGCAAAACGTTTGACTTTTTTCTTTTTTTTGAGTACAATTATACTTGAACTAAAAAATGTGCGAAAAAAATTATCAAAATGTTTATTTTGTTTGATTTTACAAAAGATAAAGGGAGGCGAGTTGAAGTGGAAAAAATGGTTAAAAAACGCTTTTCTTTGAGTATGATTTTGCTTGTGGTGGTGGCTGTGCTTTGCTTGATTTTATATATTAGCATATGTGGCAGCGTCAAAGCAAGTAAAGTGGGATGCATTGCGGGAGAAAATCACGCTACTTCGGCGGAAAATTATAATGTCATAGACGCGCAAAACGCGGATGGCGTCGGCGAAAGTGAAGAAACAACAATTCTATACACGCAAGTCAAAGACCTAATACTATATGAATACTTGATGTTTGTGCGCGACGGTGCATATCCAACTGAGGATACTCTAACAAATAATCCACTAAAGGAAAATGATTTTGTAGAAGTAACAAAACTTGACTTGTCGGACGTGCGCGACGGCGAGCATCGCATAACAAGTGTGGATGATTTGGGACTATTCAATTTCGCCGCACTCAAAGAGTTAGATTTAAAAAATAACAACTTGACGCAAATTCGCGCTGTAACATTTGAGAGAATGACAAACCTTGACACTCTAAACCTTGAGGGCAATGCGCTCACAACGCTTGACTTTGGCAACTTGCAAAGCTTGAAAAAATTGTATGCAAATAACAACAGTTTGACATCCGTCGACCTCTCCATATTGGCAGCAGGCGGGCAAGCAAGTCTTTGCTACAACCAAATTGCCGATATTCGCAAATTAAATTTGCAAAGTGACGGCAAGGGTGCAAGTGTCGATGTTTACGGCAATAAAATTGACAACTTTATTAATGAGAAATACGGGAATTACAATTTGATTATCGGTTTTCAGTATGAATACGTAAACTACAATGAAAAAAGTGTTGTGAAAATCTATAAAACCAGCGGGCAGGAAAATTATTATCTTGACTGTGTTAATGTCAAAACAAATGCGCATTTCCGCGTCGATGACGCAAGCAAACTTGCGCCCGCAACATACGAAATTACAATGTGCGACGAAAACGGCGCGCTTGGCTATAAAGTTTTGCCCCTCAAGATTGAGAAATCGGCGCCAACATTTGTTATCACCGATAACGCGGGGAACGAACTTGACGTGACAAAAGTCATTACAAAAGAAACAAAAATAACGTTCAATTCAAATGATAGCAATTACAAGGTTGTGTATTCAATCAACGGCACAAGTTTTGTCGAGGGCAACACCGTCACGCTCAATAAATCTGGAACATATTCATTTTGCGTTTACGCAAAAAGCAGCGTCGGGGATAATTCACAAACCTACAGTTTTACAATCGAACTGCAGATTAGAAACAACAACTTTTTCCAAATGCTTGGCATAATTATGGCAATCTTTGCATTTGCGATTGCAGTTTATGGCGTGATGTTTTTCTTGAACCGTAAACGTGCGGCATAGGCCGCGGCTGCAGGTACTGTCCCTACGTTCAATTAACTTGCGCGGACGGCGTATGAGAGCACATTCTATGGCGGTTATTGCTCGGTGGGATAGCCCACGGCTGCAGGTTTGGTTGGTGCGACCTGTGTACTTAGTCGTCTAAAATGTGGTAAGTGACAAACCTTATTGTCATTTCGACCAATGTGGAGAGTGCCAGACGGCACAGGTACAGGTGATGGTTGGTGCGTATATGTTATTGAGAGATGGCAACCAAACCTGCAGTCAAGGCGAGCCTTGCCGGAAGGGAGCGCGGTTTATTATAGGTTACTCAGTTAGCGACAGCGTGTGTATATGCTAAAATTTAGTAAAAAGGTATTAACCAAACCTGCAGCAGTGCGCTATCGCACAAAAGTCGAACGCAAAAACAAAGTGGTGGCACTTGAAGTTTGCAAAAGAGGATGAAAAATGAAAATAAAAACATTGCTATTTACTTTGAGCGCAATACCACTTGGGTTTGTGGGCGGGTTCACTTTCGCAGACAAAATGGAAGTGCCGCAAAATTGTGCCGCACAATCTGCGCAAACCACACAAATAAATAGCGACAGATTAAAAAGAATTGATTTTTCGAAAATAGACGCGAATGAAAAGTTCGGGCTTGATAGAGACCTCATCGACTCGCGACTCTGGCGCGACTGGATGACGCGACTTGATGCATACCCTGAGGGCAGTACCACTGAAGATGAAACGGGTGGAGCGGCGGAAGAAGGGGATGAAACAGGAGTCAATGCCAAACTGCTTGCATATTTTACGGAACTTAACGACGGCGTCGAGCCAACCGAATATACCTTTAATAGTTTGACGACTTTGACATTCGACGGCACTTTGAGCGAAACTTGCAACCAAATTACCGAAATCAAAGGGCTTGACAACTATAGATTTAATGCTGTCACGCAAATTACAATTAAAAATATGGCGAACTTGACTGCCGCCGATTTAAGTGGACTCATTGGCACGCGCAGAGTTTTCCCGAACTTGAACACAATTATTGTAGACGGCTGCGATAAACTTTCAAGTTTGAATTTTGCAGGTAATAACGCGCTAAAGAATATAAAAATCAGTTTTTGTGCGCAAATTTCATTCACTTTGCCCGATGAGGTGTGTCAAACGCTTGAAATATTGAGTTTATCAAATGTTCAAACCGCATTTAATATTTCGCTAACTGTTCCAAAATTAAAGACTCTAGAACTTGTCAACACGGGGACCGTTGCGTTTTCTGTCGACGGATATGTTTTGGAAAATGCAATCATTACGGGAAACAGCGATTTGCTCAGTCTTGATGTTTCTGCAAGCGAACTAAGTGTGTTGACGTTGCAAAACAATTCAAAATTGCAAATGCTTGACCTCTCAAAATGTGTGAATGTTAAAACATTCAATTTCGACAAAATGGATTTTGATGAAAACGGCATTGTTGTTTCGCGCAACCTCGTCTATGCGCCGGACTTGCGTACGTTTTTCTTAAACGGTAACGACTGGCTGACGCAATTCGACTTGTCGCGCTCGCCAAATTTGCAAACAATTGTGCTGACAAGCTGCACAAACCTTGAAAAACTTAACCTTGCTGATACGCTTTCATCACTTATCACACTTGACCTCACGGAGTGCCGCAACTTGCTTGACGTCAACATTTTGAGTGCGGTCAATCTCGCAAAACTATCGCTTTCAGGCTGCACCCAACTGAAAAATGCTATTTTTGAAAATGTCGGGAAATATTCAAGACTCCAGTATCTTGATTTGAGCGGAACAGGCGTCCAGCAAATTGATTTTAAAGATTTTGAGGAGCTTGAGATTTTGTTTTTGGGATCGTCGTATCTAACGAGCGTTAAACTTGATAACCTGCCGAAATTATATCAGTTTGAAATTTCAAATTCAACCAATTTGAAGCAAATTGAATTATTCAATCTTGAAAAATTAACAAATTTTACGCCGCAATATTGTGACAGTATTGAAAATATAAATGTCCAAAACACTGCGCTTGAGAGTTTTAAAGTTTCGGGCAAAAATAGATTGAGAGCAATCACGCTTAGTTGCGCGGAATTGAAAAGTTTTATCGTCCTCAACTGCAACAGTTTGACTCAACTTGATTTTGCCGAATGTCAAAACTTGACGGCTCTTGAAGTTGTCGGCTGCGCGTCGCTTGCTAGCGAAAGTTTTGCGAGTTTGGAAGGAATAATCACGTTAGAAAGTGTGACAGTCTCCGAATGTTCTAACGTGTACGGCTTTTCGCTCACGGATAAACCAAATTTGACCGAATTAAACTTGAGTTACCTCAATAGTTTGACATCACTTTCACTTTCAAACTTTGCACAAAGGACGCGCATTTATTTGCCAAGCAAATTGACAGGACTCAGGAGTTTGACGCTCACAGGGCTTGCGCGCGCGGATTTTGGCTCCGATAGTCTCGACCTTTCGCACGGCGTGCTTTCGTCCGCGAGAATCAATAATGTTCCGTTTGCTAAAATCGACTTGTGTGACAATATGCTCGCGAGCATCAATATTTCGGGGACGAAAAATTTAAAAGAAATCAATTTGTCAAATAACCGAATTACAAATATCGAAGCAGTGATGACACTGCTTGCAACATCCGAGCAGTTGGCGCTAGTCAATCTTAATAATAACCGCATAGACTTTTCGAAGAGTGACGCGCTAAAAAGTTTGAAATCGGGCATATATGCAAATTGCGTTGTGCTTGGGCTACAAAACGCAATCAATAATAATAAATATTCCTATGAGCCCAAAATTTACTACGGGGGAACTGGAAGAAATTTTGAAAATATCCGCGCCGTTGTATATCATAGTAATGCAACATACCGCATTTCGGAAATTTCGGATGCAAAATTGCGAAAATTTGACCGTTCAACTTTGGTTGAAGATAGATTCAAAAAATGCAAAAACGGGACATATTATATTGTTTTTGAAAAACTGGACAGCAAAGGCAACAAAATTGAGATGACCGAAGCGGAACAATCGCAATTTATGCCTGTTTACTTTGTTGTTTCAAAAGAATTTGATATGATAAAATTCATTTGGATAATATTTGTCGTGGTAGCGGGATTGATATTTGTCTATGTCGGTATCTCGTGGCTAATTGAGCGCCGCCGCAAGGAACGTCTACTCGGCGACGATGTCGGTGACATAACGGACGGTGGTACAAAACTTAGCCGCAAGGAAATCAAACTTGCCGAACGCGAGCACCGCAAGATGTTCAAAGAAAACGATAAACTTGATAAGCAAGAAAGAAAGAATAAATTAGTCGCCAATAGGGAGCGCTCAAAAATTGATAAAGAAAATGCAAAAGAGCAACAAAAAATGAATGCCGAAAACGCAAAACTTGCAAAAATTGCGCAAAAAGAACGTGTAAAAGAGGAAAAGGAACAAAGAAAACTCGATAAAGAGCGCGAAAAATTGTTGCGTGAGCGCGGCGAACCTACCGAATATAAAGTTAATGATAAGCCGAAGGAAGAAAAGGAAATGAAAACGCCAGAAGAAAGAGCAAGAGAGAAAGAACTCAAAAAAGAGCAAAAAGAACTCAAACGAATGGAAAAAGAAAACTTGAAAGCGGAAAAAATGCGCGAAAAAAATGAGGAGCGCGAAATCTTGGGCGAAAACAACAAGTTTGCAAACCTGTTTGCTAAAAAGACAAAGAAAGTTGAGGACGACATCGACTTCGATACCGACGCACTAGCCGCAAATCATAACGGCCTCAAAGAAAACGACACTTTAAGTGACGACGACATCGGGTTTTCGGACAAAGACTTAGACGAAATTTTGGCAAGCCGCAGCAAAGCCGCACCAGCCGCAGCGCCTGCGCCTGCCTCAAAAACGCCAACTTCTGCGCCAAAGTCGACTTCAGCGCCGTCCGCGCCGAAAGTTCCGCCAAAGCCAGCATCGCCAAAACTTCCGCCACGTCCGAAAAATTAGTGCCAAGCGGCGCAGGGGCAAAGTTTTGCAATGAATGGCTGAATAGAAGTAAGTTTATAAAAGTGCTTGACAAAGACTCGAAAATGTTGTAAAATATAAAAACATAATGTAATTTTGATAAGGAGATTAGTATGAACAAGGAAATTCACCCAAACTATCACGAAGTTACAGTTGTATGCGCTTCTTGTGGTGAAACTTTCAAAACAAGGTCTACCGTAAACGGAGACACATTGAAAGTGGACATCTGCAGCAAATGCCACCCACACTACACGGGTAACAAGAAGATTGTCGACACAACTGGTCGCGTTGAACAATTCAAGAAGAAATTTAATCTTGATTAATCATTTTAATAATGATACATTATTGATAAAAACGAGTTTTGACACTCGTTTTTTTTATATATTGTAGCACTAGGAGATGAAATGAAAATATTTGATTGCGTAAATGAATTTTTAATAAACAATCGGGGGAATATAAAAGAACATACGTATTTTTATTATAAGTATATCAATGAACATTACATTCAAGAAAATTTTAATTTAGTTACAATTGCGAATTTTGACAAAGTTTTAAAAGAATACTTTGAAACATTTTCAAAGGCGTATTCAAGTGCAGTGGCTCTAGTTGTAAAAAGCTTATTAAACCAAACGCTAAGATATATGAACCAAAGTGGAGCATTCATAAATGATATCCACATTCAATACAAAAACAAGAAAAGCCCTGTGCGGCAAATTGATTGTTTGCGAATTGAGGAGCAAGGAATACTAGAAAAGTATATTCTTGAGGCAAAGCGTATCTATTTTTATGGGATGATTGTTAGTTTACATACGGGGTTGAGAATTGGCGAGCTGCTGGCATTAAAGTGGGAAAATGTAGATTTTGATAATCGAGTATTTACTGTTCAGGCGACAACGACAAAAATATCACGCAATCATAAAGTAATAGAAATAGAAGATTTACCCAAAACAGTTTCTTCGTGTCGCGTAATCCCAATCACCCCATTTTTGATAAGAATCTTCAAGGAACTTCGCAAACACAGTCAGTGTGAATATGTCGTAACTAACCGTGTCGGTAAAAAAATGGATTTGAGAACTTATCAACAATCGTTCAGTACACTGCTAAAAAAGCTAGGAATAAAGCATTATGGGTTTCACGCGCTCAGGCATACATTTGCAACGCGATTGCTTGAAAAGAATGTTGATATAAAGACAATCAGCGAACTTTTGGGGCACTCTAGTCCGATTATTACGCTCAACCGATATGTTCACACAAACCTTGACAAAAAAAGAAAAGCACTACAAAAATTGTAACACCAACACACATTTATCTGTATAATAAACGTGTGTTTTGGGAAAAAATAATATGAAAAATGTCATTTTTTGTCGTCTATAGTAAAATTTTGCTTGCATAAAATATAACATTATGCTAAAATATAGACGTTTATTATACAGATAAATGTGCGTTTTTTTTAGACTAATAGCAAAATTTTTGGAGGTTTATAACAATGAATATAAGGGCAGTTAAAATATCAATTATGTCAGTTTTGTGCACTGCCATTGCAGTAATATTTGCTGTGCAAGCATTTGCTGCGGCAAGTCTTTCAATCAATATAGGCGGCAACATTTCGTATACTTCGCGTGATATTGGGGCTGAAATAAGTGGAATGTACAAAGTCACGACTATAAGCGGTGGAAGCACCTATTCGTATTTAAGTAGCACCAATCAAAATTCGGTTGGCGCAAAGTATGAAAACTACTTTAGGTTACTAGGAACTGAATCAGAATACGGTGCTTTGACGTATACTGTACCGAATTTTAAATTTATAAGTTTAAGTGATAGTATAGAATTTTATGTATTTATCAAAAACATTGGTTCGCGAAAAATATTGCCCGTGATAAGTACTCCAGCAACTGCGTTAAACTCTTCAGTTGAAGCAAACTACTTTAATGTTTCACAAACTGATGTGCTTGAGTTTGTAAAGAGCAAAAAAACGGCTAAAGAAATTATAGCCTATCTTGATAATTTATCAACTGACAACTATCAAACATTTGCTGAAAACGCATCGATAGACAATAAAAATACGTATTTCGCAAAGATAAAACTTTCGCCACCAAACGTGGGAGATGTGTCAGCAACGTATAGTTATTCAATCAACATCGGTTTCAAAGCGGACATTCAATATGACGAGAGCGGTGATATACTATCAGTTCACCAAAAAATCAATTCGGTTGACCCCAAATGGTTAAAGTTAGGAGCAAATGCTAATCTCAATGCAACAGCAATAAAAGCAGAAACGAATTCACTTGATGCTCTTAAACAAGCGTATACTGGAAAACTTCAAAATGCAAAACTTTCTAAAATTAAGTCAGACCTTACTTATGACTGTGATGACTATGACAACGCAGTGGTCTACAAAGATATAGACATTGTCAATGTTGATGTTGCAACGGGTGAAATTATCGGTAAACTCAGTGATTTAAACTACCCATTTGAGTGGTATGGCAACTCTGTTACATTGCCCGCTGGCACGCGACTTGCAAGTGGGCGAGTACTTACACAAGATGAAACATTTACCGTGGATGTCTATACATATTATCCCGAAATGTACATTAGAAGGTGGCAGGTCGGGGAAGATATGTATATTTCACTTTCCGATAAGAAATTTATTGGAGCCGTGCACATTGACCCATTTTATATTGCGACTTGCACCGCAACGCTCTATAACCCTGACAAAACAATTGCACATAACGAATACGGTATATATCCCCGCAGTTATGTAGGCGGTAGAACTATGATGACAGGGTTTGGTACATATTTAGAAAAATACTATGGCTTTGATAATTTGGGTTATAATGTAAAAGCCTCTTACAATCAGAAAAAAATGCTAGAATGGTCCAATAACTTGACCAAAGCGTGGAAAGATTACAAAGCGAATAATGTGTTTGATAGTCATAACTATGCTTTGGGAGTATCAGGAGAAGATTGGCATCATTGGATATACCAAATTTTGTATCTTGTAAAATATGCTGATAATAATAGTCAAAAAATAGTAGGCTATGGAAATACTTTTTCAGCTAGTCTATATGTAGATATTTTGCCTAGTGGTGAGAAAGTAATTGAAGTGACCAGAAACGGGACAACATTTACGGTTGGGCCATATAATATAAGCGCACTAGACACAAACGCTGATGTGGGCGGCACTGAATATGCGTATTATGAATCTGCAAAGTCTAGTGGGACAATAGGATTGAAAGGTATTGCAAACTCTACTTTTGAAGGTGCGCCATTTAATGAAGTTGGTATGGCATACGGTGATGATTATGGGTACTATGCAACAGATTTTTTGACCTACACAAATACTAATTCTAGAGTTTTGCGTGATGGGTATGTTGGAAGCGACAAATATACAGCGGTTTCGTGTTTGGGTAAAATGGGAGCGTGGGGTGGTACTCGTATTATGCAATTTGGCCTGATTGCACAATGGACTGGAGACAATAAAGTAGTTGTATCAGACAATGGCACTGTTTCTTGGAAATTGGTCGAGGGGAATAGTCTGTGGTTATATGTGCAATTTGATGAGTATGATGGGACTAACTATTTTTTACCAGATGTAAGTATGGTAAAGGCAGATGAATCTTATCTTTTGGAAATAGGATATGCAAAAGTATCATATCAATTGCCTACTAAAGGAGGATATTACACATGTAATGGAATCAGTCAAGGGACGACTCTAGATGATAAAAAAAATGAGTTGCTGAGTATGGTAATGGCTAGGAAAAATGGAAATAAGAATGGGAATTCTACATCAGGACTAACTGATGCTTACTGGCTGAACTACGATTCTACTTATCCATATGCAGTTTATTATGGAGGTGGAGCCAATGAGACGGAAAATGGGGGAATCAATTGTAGTAGCACACATATAAATATGTATACTTCTAATGTGTCAGTAGGTATGCGTTGTTTGTTGCTTATTTAAAAACATAATATTTCTATATTGTTGTAGAGATTGATAACCTAGCAAATGATTCAGTGTTCACTGGTTCATTCAACTGGACATTGACACAACACACAACAACTGGTGCGTAAAAGTAAATATAAAGGGAAAAACGAATGGATGCAAACAAAAAAATTGCGTTATCAATTGTTGCAATAGCAATAATGATAGTTGTTTTGGCGAGTACTTTAGTAGTTGCTTTTTATGTCAAGGGATACAACCCCTCGAGTATAAATACTAACTATAATGTAAATGAAATCTATGGCGAGACATCGTGCAAACTTTATGTAGGGAATAGTATTTATGATTTCACAACAAAAAATGGTGATAAAAAAATTGTTTTTGCGGGGCCAAGTGAGGGCGTACAAAGTCTTGCTTTGCCCAACACCACAACAATTGATTTATCAAAAGAAAATGATTTTGCTGTTTTTGAATTTGTTTTTATAAACACAAATTTGGAAAATAGTTGGTTAGTGAGATTGAATACCACAATAAAATCGGACAAGAATGTGAGATTATATGCAACATACAGCAATACACAAATTTCAGATTTTTCGAATATGGTTGAAAGATATAGAGACGGCTTTTTCAATAATCTATTGATAGAAAATGTTTGTTATGTGTATATAAAAATCAAACTACTAAATAGTGCGGAAGATGCTTCGTTTGAGGGACAATTTGAATGGGATTTACTAAGTGAAAACTATTATAATGATAACAATTCTTGATATTTGCAAAAGTCAGCAAAATTTTGCAAATGAGGACACAAAGGAGAAAAAATGACTGAAGATATGACAGTATCAAAGGCGGAGCAAAAACGTCGTGACAGTTTGTTAAAAAAATTGAGTCGAAAATATAATCGCAAGCGACAAGTGAACGAGTTTTTGCTTGGGAAAAAAACAATGACTTGGCAAAAGGTTATATCAATTACTGTCGACATCATTTGTGCTTTAATGGTTATTTTTTCGTCTATTTTTTGTTTTAATCTATTAAATAGTCGCACACAAGGCACGCCACCATCCGTTTTTGGATATAGTGCCTTAAAAATTGTTAGCGGCAGTATGCAGCCCGAATTTTCGGTCGGAAGCAGTGTTATGGTGCAGTCGGCTGACGCACACACTTTGAAAAAAGGTGACATCATTGCATTTTATGTTTATGGGAATAACAAAAACAAGTATGATGCAACGGATGCTATCCCCGTTGATGACTCAAAAAATTCGGTAAAGCATACGCTTTCTGTGCAACAGTTTTTTGGCATTCAATCTAAACAAATTAGTGCGGCAGCGTCAAGTGGCGCGATGTTGGTCTTTCATCAAATTGTTGCGATTGAAAGAGACTCAAGCGGACGTTATTGGTTTTCAACTAAAGGAACAAATAATGCATCTGTCGATATGTGGCACATAGATGAAGATTTGGTTCTGGGTGTTTATGTGCCAAGCGGGTTTGCCACGTGGCTTGCTGGGGTTTTGGGGTCTACGTCATCGACAATTTGGCTTCTTCTCTTACTTATGATTCCTATCATTTTGTTAGCGCTTTCTATAATTTTTGAGACTTTGAAAGAACTTCAAATTATAAAACTTCAAAAAGATTGTGTTGAAATGAAACGCAAAATTACTGATCCAATTTGTGTCAAAAACAAGGTTGGTATTTTGATGGATAAGAAAAGCAAGTACAAAGTGCTTGCACAGGCGGACGACGAAGAAAAAATTGAATACGCAAATCTTTTATGGGGCGAAGGGAAAGTTCCAAATTGTGTGAAGGAATACTTTTTCCGTAGAAATGTGCTTTTAGCGCCATTGCAAAAACTCAAAGGAATCAATTTAGAATGTGAACAAATGGTACAAAGTAATGTACCGATGGAGCAAATTGTTGATTATTACCTAAATGAAAGAACAAAAATTGATAATGAGTTGAAAAAACGCTATCAATATCTAAAGAAAGTCAAGGATAATCGTCAATACTATAGTGATGAAACTGAGTAGCATTTGTACTTAATCTAAAGCGATTTGTGGAACTAGCAAATTTCTAGTTCCTTATTTTATGTTTAGTTAAATTAATTATTAGCCTTTTAAAAATTCGTTACAATGTGCCGCGGTATAGCGCGGCACATAATGGCAATAATATGTGTATGAACAAAGAATATAATATTGCGGGATTTCCTGTCGTGCGGGGCGCGTGCTTTTTATATAATGAGTTTTTGTCTGTGGGCGTGTGTGACAAAAGTCGCGTCGTGATGAAAGTCAAGCGCATCAATAGTGACGCGCGCTTGCGCAAATTTCCGTTCATTCGCGCGCTGATTTTTGTTATTATCGCGATAAAAAACGCAATTTTTGGTTATTTTCTCAGTCAAAAAATGCAAAAACACAAAACAAGGGTGACATTTTATGATTGGCTAGTCAAAAGTACAAAATTTTTGGTTGGCGTAGTGGGGCTTGTAGTGGGGCTCATTTTGGGTAATATGCTGTTTGTGGCACTGCCCAATTTTTTGACTGTCAATATATACAAACTGTGCGGGTTTGTGGTAGTGCGTTCAATGCAATATAACTTGCTAAATTCTATGATTACGGTGGTTTTGTTTTTGACCGCAGTATTTGCTTTGTCGCGCGTGCTGAAAACCGAATTTTTTGCTTACAACGCCGTCAATAAGACAATGAACGCCCTCTATAACAAAGTTAGCCTCGACGTCGGGCAGGTCGAAAAACAAAGTTCGAGGTTTTTCTTCAATCCGTTTTCAATAGTTATTTTATCGCTTGTCATCGCGATTTTTGTGCTGCCACTGTTTTTTGAGAAAAATTTTTTGTTAAATTTGATTTACAAAATCGTTTTATTTGCTATAATATTGTCAACGGTTTATGAAGTGTTTATATTTTTGCGCCAGTACGACAACAAGTTTGTGCGCGTGTTGATGTTTCCGTCGTTTGCCGTGCAAGTGCTGTTTCCCAAGGGTACGAACACAAAGAACATACTGTGCGCGATTGTGGCGCTGAAAGAGGTTTTGATGATGAACGAAAATGATAAAATTAATGAAAAGCACAATTTGATTTACGAGTGGCAAAAAATCCGCGAGCGCTTTTTGCAAAATGGCATTATTGACGAAAGTGACGTCGACTGGATTTTTTGCGAAGTACTGAAGTGTAATCGTGCGGAACTAAAGTCAATCAAGTACATCGCGCCAAGCGACCTTGAACGCGTGCTAGACTATGCCGAGCAGCGTTTGCAGGGCGAACCATTGCAGCGCATTTTTGGGCACGCCAACTTTTACGGATTTGAGTTTGAACTGAACGACGATACATTGATTCCGCGATTTGACACCGAAATTTTGGCTGAGTGCGTCATAAAAGAGATAAAGGAGCGCGCCCGCCCGCTAAAAGTTCTCGACCTTTGCACGGGCAGCGGTTGCATTGCAATCACGATTGCAAAACTCACAAACGCGCAGGTTATCGCAATCGACATCAACGAAAATGCGCTGCAAATGGCGCGCATAAATGCCGACAAACTGAACGCGAAAGTGCAGTTTTTTAAGTCAGACCTTTTTGAGAGTTTGGGCGAACAAAAGTTTGACATAATCGTGTCAAATCCGCCTTATATAAAATCAAGCGAAATCCCAACACTAGAAGTTGCGGACTTTGACCCGCACCTAGCGCTTGACGGCGGCTCGGACGGGCTTGATTTTTACCGCCGAATTGCGCAAGAAGCGCCAAACTATTTGACTGAAAATGGCAAACTCTTTTTAGAAATCGGCAAAGGACAAAGCAAGGACGTGAAAAAAATGCTTGCCGCTGACTTTGTGGACATAACATCGCGTAAGGACTTTGCCAGTATCACGCGCGTCGTGCTAGCCACAAAAAAACATAGTAATGAGCACCTATAATATGGTGGATATTTCCACCTTAGCCGATACGACAATGAGGGAGTTCCTTGCAGCCCCAAAGTTGCAAACAACTTTAATATATGGAAAGAATCATAGCAGTTGTGTCGTCCTCGTCACCCCAAAAAAAGTGCGTTGACAAAAGGCGTGAAATAGTGTATAATTACCAAATAATAACAATTTAAAGGAACAATATGGATAAATTAGAAAGTTACGTTAAAAGATACAACGAAATTAACGAAGAATTAATCAACGGTTCAAACCTTGATAGACGCGCGTATGAAAAACTTGCGAAAGAGCAATCTAGTTTGAGCGAATATGTCGAACTTGATAATCGCAAAAAGGAATTAGAAAAAGCAATCGACGACGCAAAGGAAATTTTGAAAATCGAGACCGATACGGAAGTTAGGCAAATGGCGGAGGAAGAACTTGAACAAGACCGCCAAAAATATGACGACCTTATGAAAGAAATTGAAATCGCACTCATTGACAAAGATGAGGACGATGAAAAAAACGTCATCCTTGAAATCCGCGGCGGGGCAGGCGGGGACGAAGCAAGTTTGTTCGCGGGCGAACTCTTGCGTATGTACCAAAAGTATGCCGAAAAACATAGGTTCAAAATGTCAATCGTCAGCATTTCGCCGACCGAAGTTGGCGGTGTCAAAGAAGTTATTTGTACCGTCAACGGCAAGGGGGGGTATTCAAAGTTCAAGTACGAAAGCGGCGTGCATAGAGTTCAGCGCGTGCCAGAAACCGAGTCAGGCGGGCGCGTCCATACGTCAACAGTAACAGTAGCGGTGCTACCTGAAAATGAGGACGTCGACGTCGTTATCGAGGAGAAAGACTTGCGAATTGACGTGTGCCGCAGTTCAGGCGCAGGCGGGCAGTCAGTCAACACGACCGACTCAGCCGTCCGCATCGTCCACTTGCCAACAGGAATGATTGTCACGTGCCAAGACGAGCGCTCGCAAATTCAAAACCGCGAAAAAGCCATGCGCATCTTGAAAAGTAAACTCTATGACTACTATAAAGCGCAAGCGGATGCCGAATACGCCAACAAGCGCAAGTGTCAAGTCGGCACAGGCGACCGCAGCGAGCGCATCCGCACCTACAACTTCCCCCAAGGACGCGTCACCGACCACCGCATCAACCTGACGCTCTACAACCTAAACCTTGTAATGGAAGGCGACCTCGATGAAATCATCGATGCTCTCACGAAAGCGGCAATTGAAGAACAACTCCATAAAGCCGATTAACGCGCTGCCATTTCGACCAGTGGCATATGCCACCACAAGTAGAGATACTGTCCACACGTTCAATTTGCTTGCGCGGGCGGCGTATGTTTATGCTTTCCATAGTATTACTGCTCGGTGGCACACGCCACAGGTGCAGATTTGTTTTGTGTGACCTATACTTTGTGTATTTAGATGTGGGGAGTTACACACCCATTGTCATTTCGACCGAAGGCGTAGCCGAAGCGGAGAAATCTCCCAGAAGGGGAAGCGTTGCAAAAAAATAGCCACTTGCATATGGTGCAAGTGGCTGCTTTTATAGTATGCGGAGGGGAATAACAAATGTTGATGCGTCAAGCGCAGTTAGATTGTCCTTTGCGCAAATCACCGCCCCCATACCGACGGGCAAGTTTGATTTTTTCAGCACGTCAAACGCCTTGACCATACTGAGGGTAGGATTTGACGATTTTTTGATTTCAATCGGGTGAACCATTCCATTAGATTCAATGATAATGTCAATTTCATTGCTTTCTTTGTTTCTAAAGTAAAACATATTGCATTCTTTGCCGCAATTTAGGTATGTTTTGCGAATTTCGCCAACAACATAGTTTTCTAAAATCGCGCCGTTAAGTGACCCGTTTTGCAAAATTTCGGGCGAACTATAACGTGTCAAATATGCGACTAAGCCCGTGTCAAAAAAGTATAGTTTTGGAGCCTTTACAACGCGCTTTAGCAAATTGTTTGAATATGGGTGCAAGAAAAAGATTATTTCAGATTTTTCTAGCACGCCTAGCCAGCGTTTTGCCGTATCGTCACTCACTCCCACATCTATGGCGATAGAATGTATATTAACCTCTTGACCGACGCGGCACGCCGCCGCGCGAATGAAATCAGTAAACTTTCCGTCGTCATTGATTTTGAGCTCGTCTTTGACATCGCGCGCAATGTAGGTTTGTAAGTACCCCGAATAAAAGACGTCGTGATTAGTGTATTTACCGCTTGCTATACTAGGGAGTTGCCCGCGCCAAATGCGTTCAAAAATTGCGTTTATGTCAGCATTTGTGCTGTTTTGCTCGCGAAGCATAAGCGCGTTTTGCGAAACTTCAAACGGCGCTTCAGTACCCGTGCCAAACAGTTCGTGCTGTGATAATGACGGCAATTGCAGTATTGCAATGCGTCCCGCCAAACTTTCTTGCGCTAAGTTCATAAGTTTGAAACTTTGTGACCCCGTCAGCCAAAAACTGCCAGCAGGTGCGCCGTTGTCAATCGCAATTTTGATGTATGAAAAAAGTTCGGGCGCATATTGTACTTCATCAATCAAAATTGGGGCAGGGTGAACCTTTAAAAACATTTCGGGGTCGCGTCTAGCAAGTGCGCGCTCTTGCAAATCGTCAAGTGTAACCTTTTTGCGCGCGCCGTCAATGTGTTCTAGCATTGTGGTTTTCCCCACTTGGCGCGGTCCCGTGATTAGTATGCAGGAATATTCCTTGCTGAGCGCCACAACCAAACTTTCCATATCTCTTTTAATGTAGTCCATAATTTTCTCCTTTATAAATTGTATGATTTATTTGTATTTTCGAAAAAAATACGATGAAAATTCAAATTATTCGACCAAAATACGATAAAATCGTAAAAATGCCGACAAAAATACGATGTAATCTTATTTTAGTCGAAAAATTAACAAATGTCAAGTCTTTTTTATTGTTTTTTCTTTTCGTTGTCTACATTGAGTATGTCGCTCGGGTCAAGGTCAAGTATCACACACAAGTTTGCAAAT